>NZ_CAAJGQ010000003.1 GCF_901000775.1 Candidatus Rhabdochlamydia sp. T3358 | reverse complement strand
TCTCAGCGCAAAGAGAAGGCTGATTGCCCTTCACAGCTAGCAGATAATCTGCTTTTGCATCAATGATACGTTCTGCTGATTCGGGTACAGTGAAATGCGCATCCCCTGAAATAATCGCTCCTTCTACGTCTACCTGTTCCAAAATGACCGGCAACGTACTTTTCTCAACCGTTTTATCGGGAACTTTTTCTACTGCAAGACACAATCGATCTTCTGCAGCAAATAATTCTACTACGTGAGTGATATGATCCAGGAAATTAGCACCCCTCAATCTTTTGCCATCGATCGCCAATAGCTGATTCTTCAATGCGCCTGGAATTTTTCTGAACCATTTTTGAATATAGCTCTTAAGAGCCCCGGCGGGGGTTTTTACTAAAAACCACCAGAGAGCGCCATGAGAAGGAGCTGAGACTCTCTCCCCAAGGAGAGAGGAAAACCAGTCTTCTTGATGATCGGCGTAGTCAGCAATTTCTTCGATCGTGTTGCATCCGCAAAAAAAGCCACAAAGAACTACAAGAGACAGATACCAAACAGGATACAGTACTCGGTTTTGATTGCGTCGATAATCAGGCAAATCGGCAAATGCTCCCTTAACTGTCTCTGCGAAGACCTCGGCATTAAATTCCTTACTGGCTTCCAGAATTTTGGAATCAATTGGCTTGCGGCGTGACATAGAACCTCCTTAAATTTGAGGTCTTTACTATGCCATATTACCTAATCTGCTATCAAAAATTTTTAGTTAAATCGCCCTGGCGACCGCTATTGGCTTTTAATAATGCCTTTGCTCCTTTTTTAAACCATCCATAAGAAGGTTTAGAATTATGCTGAGGATGAACGCCATCTATGTAGATGATTTCATCTGATTCACAAAGATCCATTTCTAGGGTTTTGAGCTCTTTCAAAAAAAGTGCTTGATCTTCAGCATTTGCTTTTCCAGGAATCAACTTTGGTTTTTTATACTCAAAATTTAAGCGGTGTAATAAGGAAATCACTGCTGATAGAGTGTACCGAATGGCAAAATGTTTTTTTATGAAGTCCACGACTTGCCCAGCAGAGCTAGGAATCTCTTTGCTTACATAAGTCTTGAGCTGATCTAGCTGTTCTTGATTAAGTTTACAGGCTTTTCCTGTGTAATTTAGGTTGAGTAAGGCTTCTTTGCCTCCTTCTAGATAGGTTTTGTAGTAACGTCTTATCGTATCCTCATCTAGAAGCAATGCATATGCTACTTGTGCATATGAC
Organism: Candidatus Rhabdochlamydia sp. T3358; assembly: GCF_901000775.1. Lineage (GTDB taxonomy): Bacteria > Chlamydiota > Chlamydiia > Chlamydiales > Rhabdochlamydiaceae > Rhabdochlamydia. The sequence goes on along the minus strand of NZ_CAAJGQ010000003.1, from coordinate 68,305 downwards.
CATCCATCATCTAATAATAAAATAGATTTGATTCTATCGCATAACCTCTTATCTCGTTCCTGACGATGACGAGCCTTTAGGATGTCTTTTGCATTTTGTGTTAAAAAGCTTGATGTAGGTTGCATATGAGCAGGGATCTTAGCAGAAGATATGAGAAAATTTCAATGAATTGATTATCTGTAATGTCTTTTTTCTAATGCTGTTGAGTTTATTGATAAGTTTAATCTTTCAGAAGAGCAAAAAAATAGTCTGCTTCAAAAGTGCCCTACATCTGTTTTGGTATAATGTTTTATCTTGGTTAAAGAATCGCAGTCTTAGTTTATCTTTAGTTTAAATCTTTTTCTGTGTTAGGATTCTCTTCAGGCCGAATCTAACTGGTTAGTAAACACTCATTCCTATGCAAATTAAGGTTATTGTTTCATGAATAAACGCTCTTTTCTTTTTGTATTGATTTTAACAGTAGGATTTTTTTTCCTTAATCAATGGCTTTTTCCACCTAAAAAAATTTCAATCACCACTACTGAGACTCAAAAAGTTTATGTAGAGCCAGTAATTGAAGCAAAACCAATTGCAACTGATACTCTCAACCAACAACAGCAACAGTTCTTTGTTATAGAAAATGCCTACCAACAGTTGGTATTTTCTAATATAGGTGGAGCTATTTCTGAGATTAATCTTGCTTTGTATAATAAAAAAGATTCTCAAACACCTGTGCGCCCGATTGCTTTTGATCGCATTATTGAAAAAGACTTTCCGCAAAATAGCCATTTTCCTGCTTTTCCTTATGAGATAGCTGGAGAAAAAATTAAGCCAGCAATAGGTGGATATTATCCTTTATTAAGACGTACTCTGTTCAATGCACAAGATGTCCCTATTTCTTTTGTGGATCCTAAATTTTATGCTTTGAATATTGTCTCTTCAGATACGAACTTAGCTACACAGCCCTACCGTTTAAAAAAATTAGAAAAAGATCTTATTGAGTTTGAACTCGTTCAACCCAATCGTAGGATCACAAAAGTATTTTCCTTTTCTAAAGATCCAAGCCTATCTCCTTACTGCATTGAGGTAATGATTAAAATAGATGGAGATACACGTGGTTTATGGCTGACTACGGGAGTTCCAGAGGTAGAGCTTATCTCAGGAAATGCTGCGCCTACTTTAAAGTATCGGATGCTTAAAGGTTCTCAAAAAGCACAAATAGAACAGCTGTCTCTGCCTAAAAATGGAACTATGAATGCTATGCCAGCGGATTGGATTTGTAACTCTAATGGATTTTTGGGATTAATACTCGACCCTTTAACAACAGATGGCAGCTCATTTCGCGCGCAGATGATCCCTGGAATGCAAATTCCCACTCGTCTTTCTTTAATCAATCCAGAGTATCAACCCTATCCCCCTGAAAAATATCCAGGATATGAAATGCAGATACCGCTGCATGAACAGACTAGTCATTTTCGCTTATATGCAGGTCCTTTCGAAGATGATCTCTTGAATAAGGTTGATCAAACATATGCTAATCCTGCTAAAGGATATAATCCGGGTTATATCGGAGCTTTAAGTTTTCATGGATGGTTTACATTCATTTCAGAGCCTTTTGCTAAATTTTTATTCTTAGTCATGAAGTTTTTTTACAAAATGACCTCATCCTGGGGAATTTCGATTATTTTATTAACTCTTGTATTGCGCATTATGCTCTATCCGCTTAACGCTTGGTCTATTAATTCTTCTTTAAAGATGAGCCAAATAGCTCCTCAAGTAACCGCTATTCAAGAGAAATACAAAAAAGATCCCAAGCGTGCTCAAATGGAAGTCATGAGCCTCTATCGAGAAAAAGGGGTTAATCCATTAATGGGTTGCTTTCCTTTATTAATTCAATTGCCTTTCTTAATTGGAATGTTTGATTTATTAAAATCTACTTTTGAACTAAGAGGCGCAAGTTTTATCCCAGGATGGATTGATAACTTAACAGCACCAGATGTGCTTTTTAGCTGGGGCTATCCTATTCCCTTTTTTGGCTCTAGTTTTCATCTTTTGCCTTTTCTACTAGGCTTCATCATGTGGGTACAACAACGTTTTACTTCTATGAGTACAAAAACTACAGCTCCTCTTACAGATCAACAGAAACAGCAAAAAATGATGGGTAATATCATGACTGTTGTTTTTACTGTGATGTTTTATCATTTCCCTTCAGGATTAAATCTTTATTGGTTATCTTCAATGGGGCTTGGCATATTGCAGCAGTGGTTTATGATGCGTAAAATGAAAAAGGTGTAAAACACTTTAGTAGCAGTAGGCCAAAAAATTGAGCCTCCTGCTACTTTTAAGTTTCACCTCACATGTGGTATCCATGCAAGCTTGGGAAGAGTTTTTACAAAAGCAAGAAGATCTATTAGGAAAACAAACAGTCAATCAATGGCTGCGATCACTTAAAATCTTACATTTTGATGCAACAAACCTCTATCTAGAAGCTGCTGATGCATTTCATATGTTGTGGTTTGAAGAACATATGCGCCCTTTGATTAAAACACACTTGCTAAATAATAATTCTCGAACAATCAAAGTTCATATTCATGTTCCAGATAATGCTGTGAATAAAAAAAATGATAAAATTCAGCATCTTGCTGTGTTTTCTCCTGTTGCAGATAAATTAGATCCTATAGCTACCCTAGCAAACTTTGTTCCAGCTAAAGCCAATGAAGTGGTTATGCGTCTATGCTGTGAGCTAACAGGGGTAGATCCGGTTTCTTTACGCTTTACCTCTTCTGTTCCTAACCTAGCCGCCTGTAATCCGATTTTTCTTTGGGGAAAGCCAGGTACAGGTAAAACCCACTTATTAATGGCCTTAACCCATCTTTTCTGCCAAAGAGGACTAAAAGCCTTATTTGTCCGGGCTGAAACATTTACCGAACATGTCATTTCCGCTATTCGCTCTTCAGAAATGCAAAAGTTTAGAGCGATCTATCGTCATGTAGATGCCTTATTAATAGATAACGTTCATGTTTTTATGCGTAAAGATGCAACACAGGAAGAACTGTTTCACCTCTTTAATACTCTGCACTTATCCAGTAAGCAAATCATTTTAAGTTCTAACACTCCTCCTTCTCAACTAGAAGAAATCGAACCGCGGCTTATTTCAAGATTCGAGTGGGGTATTGTACTACAATTAAATGAACTTACAGAAATAGAGCGTAAGAAGTTACTTGTACATTGTTGTAAAATAAGAAATTTTCCTTTAACAGAAAAAATATGTTCTTTTCTAGTCCATACATTTTCCAATAATCATTCTTTATTGCGCGCCTTTGAAGCTTTATTATTGCGCTTATATCTAAAAGATAAAAATTTTAAGCCAGGCAAATTACAGCTAGGACAAGTAGAAGCAATTCTTGCTGATCTCATTCAATTTGAGCAAAAAAAAACCTTAAATAAAGATACTATTCTACTGGCAGTAGCGTCTTACTTTGATATAGACTCTGCAGAAATTATAGGGAAATCACAAAGTCAACGACATACCTTTCCTAGGCAAATTTCTATATATTTATGCAGAACCTTGCTTAAATTATCTTTTATACAGATTGGGAAGATATTTTCCCGCGACCATTCAACAGCAGTTACAGCAGTAAAGCAAATTAAAATTAAATTAGAAAATAGAGATAAGGAACTACAAGAAGCTTTAAAACAAATTGAAGCCATTGCAGTGGCGTCTTTAGATAAAGAAGTCGCTATTCCGGGCGTTTTAACAAACGATCGGAATAGTGACCACTACTTTATTAAATCTTAATAAACCTTTCTCCGGGCTTTCCCCCTAAAGGATTTGTTGGAGGTGGAAGATCTTTCTTTATATCTCGACCCTCGCAAATATCTTTTGCACGGGTTCTCCACTTCTCTACAGACTCAACAAATAAAGGAGCATAACGGCATAATGCAGATGCATCAGCTCCTATACCCATTTCTATAACAGCATGCATTAAAATCAATTCTTCAGGAACAGCAACTCCTACTCCTCCTCCTGCCATTTGACCTCCTAACATAGCTCCTTCAAGAAGAGCTTCATATAGGTTTGTTCGAATCGCGGGATCCTTAGGTAGACCATCTAAGATCGGTGAGTACAAGTACAAACGATCAGAATTTGGCTCATATGTAAGATGAAGAGAAAAAGTATTATCAATCCCAAGTATACATGTGTGATTTTCATCAAATGCCAACTCTAGATTGAGCTCTTTCCCGAATTCCTTTAAATTTGCCTTGGCATTTTCCAATGACATGAATCGTCCTCCTACAGTTCTCTAATGTTCATCCTTAATTATAAATCGCCTTCGCTTTTAAAACGAGCACAACCTTAAAAAATAATACTACTATTTTGGGAAAAATGACAGCACAAGATCTATAGCTTTAATTTATTGATAATAGATCTTTTACGTCAAGAGTTGTCTGTTTATAAAAAACCACTTAACTCTCGCAAATTCGCTCAAAAAAAGCAAATAAAAAAATCAATTAACAAATTGCCTTGAAAGTTTTTTTAAGCTAATCTACAAATTTAAGTGAGATTATAAGATGAAACATCTTGTGCTTGAAAAAGGCTCTGCTTATCCTCTGGGGGCAAATCGATGCATAGAAGGGATAAATTTTTCTCTCTTTTCATCAACAGCTACTCAAGTAATTTTACATATATTTCTCCCAGATACATCGGATTCTACTTATCAAATTACCTTTGATCCCCAAAAAAATAAAACCGGATCTATTTGGCATGTACTCATTAAAAACCTAGCAGAAGATGTAGAATGGGAATACGGTTATCAATTAGATGGAAATAATCAAGACCCAAAAAACCACTTTTGTCCTGACCTAATTTTACTAGATCCTTATAGTAAACATTTGAATACGAATAATCAATGGGGCATAAAACAAAAGCCTTTAAGAGGCAAACTCTACCCTCCTTCTTCTTTTGATTGGGAACAAGACACTTTTCCTAAAATTCCCCTGGAACAGTTGATCATTTATGAAATGCATGTCCGCTCTTTTACAAGACACCCTTCAAGCTCTAGCAAGGCACCTGGCACTTTCTCAGCCATCAAAGAGAAAATCAGACATTTCAAAGAATTAGGAATCAATGCTATTGAGTTAATGCCTATCTTTGAATTTGATGAGTGTGAACTACACCGAAACCAATCTGAAACAGAAAAGCCTCTTTATAACGTTTGGGGCTATTCTACATGTAGTTTTTTTTCTCTTATGAATCGCTATGGCAAAGAAGCAAGACAGTCTTCTGATGAGTTTAAGGATCTGGTAAAAGCTCTTCACAAGGAAGGAATCGAAGTGATTTTAGATGTTGTGTATAATCACACAGCAGAAGGAGGCACAAGAGATCCTTGTTTTTCTTTTGCAGGGATCGATAATAACACCTATTACATGCTAACACCAAATGCTGAATACTTAAATTTTTCAGGTACAGGCAATACATTTAATGCAAACAATCCTGTTGTCATGGAGTTTATTATTGATTCCTTGCGTTACTTTGTAACTGAAATGCATGTCGATGGTTTTAGATTTGATTTAGCTTCTTGCTTGAATCGAGATGAAGAAGGATCTCTTCTTACAGATCCTTTATCTATTCGTGCTATTACAAAAGACCCTATTCTCTCCCATGTAAAATTGATTGCAGAGCCTTGGGATGCAGGTGGGTTATACCAAGTAGGTGCTTTCCCCAATAACTGGGCTGAATGGAATGGGAAATATCGCGATGTCGTTAGACGCTTTATTAAAGGAACCGATGATGTAGTTGGAGAGTTTGCTAATGCCATCTGCGGATCTGAAGATTTATATGGAAACTCTAAAAATCCTTATTGTAGCATCAATTTTATCACTTCGCACGATGGCTTTACCTTGCATGATTTAGTCAGCTATCAAGAAAAACATAATCTAGATAATAGAGAAGAAAACCGTGATGGAAACTCTAATAATGATAGTTGGAACTGTGGCGTAGAAGGAGCAACTGATGATCCGAAAATTCTTTTCTTACGTCTCAAACAAATGCGTAATTTAATTACAGTTCTTCTTGTCTCTCTTGGTACTCCTATGCTTCTAATGAGTGATGAATACGCTCATACTCGTTTTGGCAACAATAATGCTTATTGCCAAGATAATGAACTGAACTGGTTCTTATGGGATAAATTGATAGAAAATCAAGAGTTCTATCGTTTTTATAAACTCATGATTGCCTTTCGCAGAACTCATGCTTCTCTTTTACAACGCAGCTCTTTTTTAACTTCAGATGATATGGAGTGGCATGGTCATCAACCCCTGAAGCCCAACTGGAGCGCTGAGAGCCGCTTTATTGCTTATACATTAAAAAGTAAAAACAGTGAAGATCTCTATATTGCTTTTAATGCGCATTTTGAGCCTGCTTCTATCGAACTACCTTTAGCTCCTCAAGGTAAAAAATGGCATCGGATCATTGACACCTCTCTTATATCTCCCGAAGAGTTTTCTGAGCACCCAGAACAAACTTCTTCCCCTTACACAATGAGTCCGCATTCTGCTTTTATAGCTAAAAGTCTTTAAATAAAAAGTAGTTTATAAATAATTAATTTACATCCCCTTAAAATATCACAGTTGATTAAAAGGCGCTTAAAATGCTATCAGAAGTAGTTTAGGCTGTTTTATTGCCCGATTAGAATTGTAGATAATAGAAAATCTTTTTAAATTTTGAGAAGCACGAAAAATAATAATTTAAAAAAGTAATGACCTCGTGTTTTTAATAATTTTCAAAAGAATCTATATGCTTTCTGGTAACAGTTTATCTTAAAATAAGCTGTTACCTAGAAACATTAAATGAGCTCTGCAGCAACGCTATCATAGAACAGCATCCCTTTATCTGTTAAAAACAAACGATCCTTATCACGAGATAGCCATTTTTCTTTCACTATCAATCTTTCACAAATTTCTAAAAAATCACCTGGTAAAGATCCGTGCATTTGTTCAAAAACAGCTATGTTTACTCCTTCACAAAGGCGCAGTTGAATCACAAAAAGCTCATAGAGATTATGAGGGAAGGCTAGTTGCTCAGAAAAACCAACTGGATCTTGCTGAGTCTTAAGCAAGTTACAATATTGATTAAAATGAGAAAGATTTGAAAACCGTCTTTTTTCCCAATAGCTAAAAGCAGAAGGACCATAACCTAAAAAAGAACGCCCAAGCCAATACCCTGTGTTATGCAGAGAATAAGCCTTTGCTTTTGCAAAAGCAGAAATTTCATAACGCTCAAAACCCATTTCTTTTAAGCTTTCAACAGCTTCTTGTAGCATAGGAAGACATTCTTCTGGGGAAGGAACTAATTTTTGTAGTTGTTGTTTTTTTTGATAAAAAACCGTGTGCGGCTCAAAGGTAAGATTATAAAGAGATAGATGCTTGATAGGCAAATCACGTAATTGACTTAAGGTTTTTTTCCAAGAAGATGGTGTCTGATTAGGCAGCTCAAACATTAAATCAATAGAAAGATTATCAAAACCTGCTAGATAAGCTGCTTGAATAGCATTCATTGATTGCTTTGCTGTATGGCCTCTACCTAAAGAAATCAATTCACTGTCATTAAAAGACTGTGCTCCAAAACTGATTCGATTAAATGATAAATCCTTGAGTGCTTGCAAAAGTTCAGGATTTATGTCCTCTGGATTTGCTTCAATGGTCATTTCACAATTAGCAACTACTTTACTAGATAAAATAACCGTGACCATTTTGGTTAAATAAGTCAAAGATAACCGCGTAGGCGTTCCTCCCCCAAAATAAATAGAGATAATCTGTTTATCCTTTAGAAGAGGGCTTTTAAGCTGCCATTCTTGCAAGAAGGCAGCCAAAAATTTTTCCTGAAAAGATTCCTTATCCGGAATAACAAAAAAATGACAATAAGGGCATTTTTTAGAACAAAAAGGAATATGTATATAAAGACTAACCTGATTACCAGTCATTAGCATCGGGATCTTCAAAAACTCCTCTTTTCCAACGATTGCGATCAGAAAATGGGTCTTCCTCTTCTTCTACGCCAGCATCATCACCATATTCATCCGCACTACTAGCATCTTCTCCAGACGCGCTAGTGTCAAGGTCAAAAGGCTCTGTTTCCATATCAAAACCGGTCTCGGTAAACCCTTCATCTCCAATATCTACATCAGGCAAACTATGAGGTTCATGCGCATTTTGACGCCCAGTTTGACGTTTTGGTAGAGTAAATTCTTCCATTTCTCCACTTTCTTTAAGAAAACGTAGCCTTTGTTTTTCTTCCTCAACCTTATCCTGGAGCATTTTAATTTCTTCCTTGTGCTTGTCTAAATCTTTTTTAGGAACTAAACCCAGCTTTAGCCAATGCTCCAAATCGTGAAGTTCCGTTTCCAGTTTTTTTAATCGCTCACTTTTAATATTCATGTTCTTTCCTCATTATGGCCGGGAATCATACCTATTTCACTCTATCCGGTTATAGAGTGACTATTTACTTTAGCTCTTTTTTTAATGCAATGATCTTACAAGAACATTTGCAAAAAATTTAAAAACATCAGCTAAAACACAAAGATTTAATACATGGAAATATAGAAAACTCATTTCTTGGAAAAACCCAATCTTTAAGCCGGCCGCAGTATGAAAGATTCAGATAATTAAATGCAATCCTTATTAACAAATTTTGTTTATTAAAAGCATAAAAGAGGTTCAAAAAGCTCCAAATACTAAAGGTGTAATGCTTTGAAAGAAGCTTTTAGTAGTTTTACGAAAGACCCCTGTTACAAGCAGATTTCTTTAATAATCACCTTAATTAAAAAACAAATTATTTATATAAAATAATCGCAAACTAAGATACTATAATTGGGATTAAAGATAAAATATCTTACCAATTTTAAATAGAAAGCACTATCTTATGAACACAATAGACCCTTATTACTTAGATTCCTGGGGAAGAAAACCCTTTACCTCGTCTTATTTAAAGACAAATGAACCAATAACAACAAAAGTTATAAATTTCCTGTTTCCAAAAAATGAGCTAACTAGTCGCAGAACCTTTAAAGTTGTTTCTAGTTTCTTAATCCATGCTCAAGGACGTTTACAGTATGAATTAAATTTTCCTTTTTACAAAATTTCAAAAGACCCTGAGTTAAACAAAACAGTTCAATCTATCTTTGATAGATTAGTTACACAAACACAAAAAGCCTACCCCTCCACAAAAAATATGTCGTGGAAAGTTCGTATAAAAAAAGACTCCTCTATTAATGCTTTTTGCCTTCCAGGAGGAAAAATAATCATTACAACTGGACTCATAGAAACATTAAAAACGCGCTTAGACAAAGGCATCTCTCATGAGGATCTTATCGCCTCTGTATTAAGCCATGAAATGATACATGCTATAGCAGAGCACAGTGCTGTAGGTATACATTTAGCCTTATTAGGAACGGCCATACAAAAAGCTGTAATTTATCTAGTACTATCTCTAGCTAATCCTATTCCTCTTTTACAATTAGCCCTAAGAGAACAATTTCTAGTATATTTAGTACGAGTAGAAGAAGTCATAAATAGACGTTTCCCTGAAAAAGTCTCTAAATGGCTCTGTCAACAGCTTGAAAATCGTCTTGAAAATTTTTTTCCAGTAGTAATCCTAATGAATCTAAGTCTTTATCTATTTTTATATCAAATGATCCACTTACTTCTTGATATGCGCTATAGTCGATCGCAAGAGCTAGAGGCTGATAAATATGGAATATTCTTAGCCAAAGCTTCTGGGTATAAAGAAAGTGCTGCTTTAAGCGTGCAAAAAATGTTTATAGCTCTAGAAGGCAGCGAAAATAAGCCAAACGCTTGGTTTAAAAGAATAAAAGGGCTAACACATACCCATCCCTATGCCCAAGTGCGATTCGAAGAAAACAAAAAAACGATCTTAACGTTAAAGAAAGAAAAGATCGATTAACTATTTAATTATATATACTATTAGAAAAATAACTCTCTAAAACTCTTCTTATTTTTCCATTCATTAAAATAATTTTTAATAAAAAATTAAAAACCATAAATTATTGTTTTATAATAAAATATCTACCGTTAGATTAATAATATATAATAATATCAACTTCAAAATATTTTCCTTTGTTTGTTATGATTAAATTATATTTTATTATTTAAATTAATATAATATTAATGTATAATTTACATTTAATTAACAAAAAAAAGGAAATAAATGATTAAAGAAGTTATCCACGACTATTATAATAAATCCGCAGAAGCTGGTTTTAATATAATTAATGAAAACGCTTTAATCCAAAAGGTTAAAGAGATTAGTGAAAATATTATCTTTTCCATTGGAGCCCAAACGTTTATTGGATCGCTAGCTCTTAAAGCTTGTGGTATTTCATTTGGTACATCATTTCCTATTCTTCTTGCTTTAGTAGTAGCTAAAAGCTTTATAACTACATTAAACCATGTAAAGACAGTTATTAAAGCAACTTTAAATGGTGCTAAAACATTGATAAAAATAACAGCTCAAAAAGCAGCAAGTCCCTTTATGCGAATTGCAGAGGTTATTAATGACATTTTCAAAAGAGTATGCGCAAGTTTTATGTCTTTTGCCATTTCATCATATCATTTGATGAAAGATATCACTTATTCTTCTAATTTTAGAGAATTTAACTCTACACCTATAGTTCCTCATGTAAATGAAGAACCTATTGAAACTCAAGAATTAACTATCGAAGAAGAGCCAAGTGTTGCAGAAGATTTAGCTCTATCTAAACCAAGGCTGCCTCTTTGTGATTCTCAATTTATTATTAAAGAAAAAGATACTAAAGAAGGGCTTCTTTTAAGAGGTATGCCTGAGAGTCTTTATCAAAATTTAGAACGGCAAGTTCTAGAAAAGCATTGTCAAGGCTCTTTAATGCGCCTTCTCTTAAAAGATGATAATACTCCATGGGTATTTTTCTTAGAGCATAGCCCAGATCGTCCTTTAAAGGAACCCACTCCACAACGCCTTGGAACTTCTATAAAAACTCTAAAGAATATCCCAGAACGCTTCCTTTTTGAGGGTATCCCTGTAGCTCTTCGCTCAAATCTTTAAATTTAAAGTAAATATGGGGTGTACAAAATTGTGCACCTCTTCATTTCGCATATTTAGTCTTTCTTATTTTTCATTTAATTTTTTTATATAAATATCTGGTTTTCAATATGTTAAAAAAAGTTAAAATTAGTTTTATATTATTTAATATAAATTTTATATTAATTAATGCAAAATTTACATATAATTAATAATAAATTGATGTTATTAATCATTAATTAATAAAAAGGAGAAATAATAATGAGTATTCGTTTAGTTCATAATCAGAACATAATAAACAGAAGTGTTAATTTTATTAATAACCTTAATGAACAGACTCTCCCAAGCTTTGAAAAAGTTCAATCCTTCAGCAAAAGCTATATGGCTTCTTATCTATCAAAAGCGCTTGTAGCATCGGCTGTCCTTTCTTATCTTGGCTTTTCATTTAGCACAGCCTTCCCTATATGCCTTGCTTTAATCGTCTTTACAAGCTTTATCAGCTTTGCTATTGATAGTATAAAGGAAGCTATGCATGCACTTGTTCAAAAAATCAGAGAGTGCCTTACAAGAGTTGCGCAAGTAATTAGCGATATTTTCGAAGCAATTTGTGCATTTATCAGCTCTTTTGCCCTGCAAGCAATCTGTTTAAAAGAAAAAGCACTTTCTTTTGCTTTTGATAAAAAATTGCCTATCAATCAGGCTGTAGTTGCTAATGAGCCTTTTATTGAAGAAGCTCAAATTCAAGAGGGTGCACGAACAGTTAGACTTGCCGTTTCACAAAGAGAAATTCCTGAAATAGAAAAAAAGGCTAAAAAATCAGAAATTCTTTCTAAGTTTAACCAACTTTGTGCGGAAACCCCTAATTTGTTATTTTTTCAACAATCTTATACCTGCCAACCAATTCCTTCTAATCTTAAAACGCCCTTTCAAACATCTCTTTCTACTCCTAAAAGACTAATAGCACCTCGAACTACTTTAATTAAATCCAATAGAAACCTTGAAGCTCAAGAATTAATAATGGCTTCTCCATCTATCTCCACACTAAATTCATCCTCAATAAAGCTTGGGTCCTCAATAAGGCTTGGAATGAGAGCTCTTAATTTAGCTAGATCTATAAAATAAATCCTTTTCGCATAACCTTTCTTTTAAATTTAAGAAAGGTTTCTTTTTTAATTCTTTCACAATCTAATAAAAAAAATTATAATAATTGCTATTAGTTGAATTAAATCACTGATTTGCTATGAATAAGCTTATAAACTGTCAGGATCTTATATGGCTTTTTCTTCGCTTTCCATCCCCAACCTATGCTTTATAGATGACCTTTATCAAAAATTCATAGAGGATCCCTCTCAAATTGAACCTTCCTGGTGTGCTTTTTTTCAAGGAATGCATCTAGGATTGAGCCAATCTACTACAGGATTAAACCAGGAACAAAGGATTAAGCATCTCATAGACTCTTATCGTAAATATGGCTATTTATTGGCTTATTTTAATCCTCTTAAAGTCTCTTCTCCTGAACCTATTTATGAATTGGACCTTAAAACGCTTGGATTTACGACAAGTGAGCTAACTGAGCCTTTCCCTACTTGTGATCTTTTAAAAGAAAAACAAGCTCCTTTAAAAGACATTCTTGATCTGCTTAAAAAGATCTACTGCTCTAAGATCGGTGTAGAATACATGGATCTTAGAAACCACGAATTAGAAACATGGACCCAAAATAGATTTGAGTCTTCATTTAAACTAGATAAACAACAAAAGCTGCTTATTTTAGAAGATTTAAATAAAGCGGAGTTATTTGAATCTTTTCTGAATACAAAATATGTAGGACAAAAGCGCTTCTCTTTAGAAGGAGCAGAAACCCTGATCCCGATGTTATCTTTTTTAATGGAACAAGCCTCGTCAAGCGATGTAGAAGAAGTAGTCCTTGGCATGACGCATAGAGGTAGGCTCAATGTGCTAGCTAATATTATTCACAAAGACTATTCCTCTATTTTTAGAGAATTTGATGAAAATTATATCAATGAGGAGTTTGAAGGCTCCGGGGATGTAAAATATCATCAAGGTGCACAAGGAACTTTTACCACCTCTTTAGGAAAAAATATCTTAGTTACCCTTGCTGCAAATCCCAGCCATCTTGAATCGGTAGACCCTGTAGTAGAAGGAATAACCTATGCTAAAGCAGCAATTAGTAAAAAAGATGTAATTCCTGTCCTCATTCACGGAGATGCCTCTTTTAGTGGCCAGGGTGTGGTTTATGAAACCATGCAACTTTGTAAATTAAATGGTTATCAAACAAAAGGTACCATTCACCTTATTATCAATAATCAAATCGGTTTTACTACAAACCCTGAAGAAGCACGCTCTACTCTTTATTGTTCAGACCTTGCAAAAACATTTAATTGCCCTGTTTTTCATGTAAATGCAGAAGACCCTGAAGGATGTATACGGGCTATTATTCTTAGCATGGAAATACGAGCTAAATTTGGATGCGATGTATTTATCGATCTTAATTGCTATCGTAAGTACGGTCATAACGAAAGCGATGAACCCCTTTTTTCACAACCACTCCTCTATGCTAAAATTAAAGAGAGGAAATCTATTCGTACTGCATTTTCTCAAAGCTTGCTTCAAGAAAATATCATTCAAGAAAATGACATAAAGAATTTAGAAGAAAGATTTAAAAAGCAGCTTCAAGAAGCTTTGCAAAAAACATCTCCTCCTATTGCTAGGAAAAAACTGCAGGTGTCTATTTCTTTATCAGAGATAGACACTAAAGTTCCTTTAAAAGTGTTGGAAGAGATCGGTAAAGGGCTTTATACCTATCCAAAAGACTTAAATCTTAATCCCAAAGTTAAACGGCTTCTTCAAGAAAGGCAGAAAATGTTGCAAAGCGACCCTAAATTACCTTCTTTAGATTGGGGAGCAGTAGAACAACTCACTTATGCAAGTTTACTATCTCAGAAAATCGCTTTGCGCTTTTCTGGTCAGGATGCTTGCCGAGGAACATTTTCTCATAGACATGCTGTACTTATTGATCAACTCAATGAAAAACGGTTTTTTCCACTCGATCATATTACAGAGTCTCAAGCTGCATGTGTATTTCTCAACTCCCCTTTATCAGAATATGCTGCTTTAGGATTTGAATTTGGATTTAGTTTAGTCTCTTCTGAAGCCTTAGTGATTTGGGAAGCACAATTCGGTGATTTCGCAAACGGCGCTCAGATTATTCTCGATCAATACTTAGCTCCTTCGGAGCAAAAATGGGGAGTAATATCTAATCTAGTTTTGATGCTTCCTCATGGCTATGAAGGCCAAGGACCGGAGCATTCCTCAGCGCGTATAGAGCGTTTTTTGCAATTAGCTGCTCAAGATAATTTAAGAGTTGCTAATTGCTCCACACCTGCACAACTTTTTCATCTTTTACGAGCACAGGCTCTATGTCCTGTAAAAAAACCTTTGATTCTTTTTACTCCTAAAGCTTTATTGCGCAATGCTGAATGTAGATCTAGCTTAAATGATCTTGCAGAAGGACAATTTTATGAAGTTCTAGAAGATCCTCTATTAGAAAAAGATGCTAAATTATTGTTGTTTTGTAGCGGAAAAGTCTATTACGATCTCATTCAGATGAGGAAAAAACAAAATCGACAATGCGCAATCATACGTTTAGAGCAGCTGTATCCTTTTCCTAAAAATAGGATCCAAAAAATTTTAGCCAAGCACCCTAATGCTACCTGTCGTTTTGTGCAGGAAGAGCCCAGCAACATGGGTGCTTGGGAATCTTTGCGCTTTGTATTTGATGAGCTACTTGGAACAAAAAGCGCAATCGAGTATATCGGAAGACAAAGAAGTGCATCGCCTGCTGTAGGCTCGTATGCTGTACATAAACAACAATTAGAAGAGCTGCTGAAAAAAGCTTTTGCTTAAATTAAGGTAATCCATGCCAAGCGAGATTAAAATCCCTAATATGGGGGAATCTGTTTCCGAAGCGATCATTAGCAACATCCTTAAATCATCTGGCAGTTTCGTTAAACAAGATGAAGAAATTTTAGAATTAGAAACAGACAAGGTGAATCAGGTTTTATATGCTCCTGAAAGCGGAAAATTAACTTTACAGGTTAAAAAAGGGGATACCGTTAAGATAGGGCAAGTCATTGGAACAATTAATCCTCAAGCTATAGAGCAACCACTTAAAATCGATAAAGAACCACCAGAACCAGCTTTCCCTCCTCCTTCTTCAAATGGAAAAGCCAAATTTACCACGTCTGATTTTGTCTCTAGCTTGCAACAACCAGCAGCTTCTACTCAGCCAACTCCTGTTTTAGAAAAAGAAACAAACACCTCTCGTAAAAAGATGAGTTCTTTACGTAAAATCATCGCGCAAAAGCTTGTGGAAGTTAAGAACACAACAGCCATGTTAACCACCTTTAACGAGGTGGATATGAGTAGTGTAATTGCTATTAGGCAAAAAGAGCAGGAATCTTTTCAAAAAAAATATGGGATTAAACTAGGTTTCATGTCTTTTTTTATTAAAGCCTGCGTTGCCGCTTTAAAAGAGATCCCCGAAGTTAACGCCTATATTGATAAGGAGGATATAGTCCTTATCCAAAGCTATGATATCTGCGTTGCTGTTTCTACAGATCGCGGTTTAATGGTCCCTGTAATTAGATCTTGCGAGCAGCACAGCTTTGGGGAAATTGAAATACAATTGAGCGCATTTGCTCAAAAAGCACGCGATGGTTCTATCAGTGTAGATGATTTAAAAGGAGGCAGCTTTACCATTACCAATGGGGGTGTTTTTGGATCGCTTTTATCAACACCTATTCTCAATCCCCCTCAAAGTGCCATTTTAGGAATGCACTCCATTGTTAAACGCCCTGTTGTTGTAGATGATGAGATTGTTATCCGTCCCATGATGTATCTAGCACTTAGCTATGATCATCGACTAATTGATGGCAAACAAGCTGTGCTTTTTTTAAAGCATATTAAGCAAACGCTAGAAGAACCTTCCCGTTTACTCCTCGACTTATAAGGAACCTATGGATTCATTTGATCTGATTGTCATTGGCGCTGGGCCTGGCGGGTATGTAGCTGCCATAAGAGCTGCCCAATTAGGGCTAAAAACGGCATGCATCGATAAACGAAAAGAGTTAGGAGGAACTTGTCTACACGTAGGCTGTATCCCTTCTAAATCACTTTTATCTTCTTCTGAATTACTGTGGAATATAAAAGAGATGAGCGCTGTAAATGGAATTATTATTGCTCAACCATCGATCGATTTTAAGCAAATGATGACCCGTAAAACACAAATTATCCAATCTTTTAGCCAAGGAATTACCAGCTTATTTAAAAAACACAAGATTAGCTCCTATACAGGAGAAGCCAGTTTTCTATCCCCTACTGAAGTCTTGGTTAAAAATGCAAGTGAAACAACGCAATTACATGCTCGATTCATTCTTATCGCTACAGGCTCAGAGCCTATTGAACTTCCCTTTTTACCCTTTGATGAAAAGCAAATTCTTTCCTCTACTGGTGCCTTATCTCTTGAAGCAATTCCTAAAGATCTACTTATAATAGGTGCAGGTGTGATTGGGGTAGAGTTGGGATCTGTCTACAATCGATTAGGAACTAAGGTACAAATCATTGAATTCCTCGATCAAATTTGCACAGGATTTGATCATCAACTGAGCGCAGAACTTAAAAAAGATCTCGAGAAGCAAGGAATTGAGTTTCATCTCTCTTCTAAAGTTATGGGTGCAAAAATTGCGCCCAATCAGATTTCTTTACAAGTAGAGCAAATCCAAAACACACAGCCTTTTTCAGCAGAAAAAGTTTTAGTTGCTATTGGAAGAAGGCCTTATATCCAAGGGCTTGATCTTGAAAAGATAGGAGTAAAAATCTCTTCAAAAGGACTCATTGAAACCGATGGAATCTTTCGCAGCAATATCTCGAATATTTTTGCCATTGGAGATGTCATTGAAGGTCCTATGCTTGCACACAAAGCGTCTGAAGAAGGGATTGCAGCTGTTGAAATTATAGCAGGTCACAAGCCTCACCTTAACTATATGGCTATTCCCAATGTTGTCTATACCCACCCAGAAATGGCATCGGTGGGTTTAACAGAGGAGGAAGCTAAAAAATATCATCTTACGCCAAAAACAGGTAACTTTCCTTTCAAAGCCAATTCAAGAGCCAAGTGCACAGGAGAAACACAAGGGTTTGTAAAGATTATTGCCGAAGAAAAAAGCGAACGGATTATAGGAGTACATATTATAGGAGCACACGCTTCTGAGTTAATTGCAGAAGCAGCTGTTGCCATACAAAAAAGCTTATGTATAAAAGACTTGATTAATACTCCTTATGCTCACCCTACTTTATCAGAGGCAATAAGAGAAGCTGCTTTAGATGTAGAAAAACGAGCGCTTCATAAATAAGTAGCGCTCATCTTACATCAATAACTCTGTGATTTACCACAACCACATGATGTTTTTGCATTGGGGTTGCTAATTTTAAATCCAGCGCCATTTAAACCTTCTGTATAATCGATTTCAGATCCGATTAAACGATCTGCGATGGTTTTTTTTACGTGAATTTGCACGCCATGAGATTCAAATATTTGATCATCCTCTTCTGCTGTTTGAGAGTAGTCTAAAACATACTCAAATCCATTACATCCTGCTGCACGATCTGCAAAGCGTAAGCCCCAATTATCTTTGCCTTCTTCTTTTAAAATCTGGCAAAACTTCTCAGCAGCGCGCTTGGTAAGTGTAATTGTTGTAGGGTCGAGTTTTTCTGCCAAGACGCTATTTAAACTTTCAACTAACTGTTCAATCTGTTCTTGCATAAAACCATGGCCTAACATTCCACCTTCAAGGGTTTCCCATGTAGCAGCACCACAGCCAACACAATGCAAACCAATATTGGTCATTTCTTGGGCTAACTTTTGGCTTTTATGGGGAAAAGAAGATAGAATTTCTTCGATAGTCATTTCTTTTACAATCTTTTTTTCTTGAGACATAAATACACTTTTTTTAATGTTTAATTTTTACAGAGCCACTTATTATCTTACACTGACATGCCAAACGCTCGCAATGCAATTCTCCTAAAAAATCTTGCTCTTCTTGAGTAAACTCCGATAAATTTTCCATACCTTCAGTTACCTCAATCACACAAGTTCCGCATACACCTTCGGTACAAGCAAAAGGAACCCCTGCGTCCTCGCATGCTTCTTGAATAGATGAGCCATCTTCAAGAATTTTTTCCTCTTTTGTGTTTTCGAAAAGTAATTTAGCCATTTTTTCCTTATCCTTGTAAGACAAGAAATATAGCACAAGATACAAGAGCTTGTAAAGAAATTAAGGGAAGAGTTCTCTTCCCTTAAATGAAGTAAATAAAAAAGCTTAATTTAAAGAACTCTCATCTGGATATTCTACTAAAAGCTCTTCCATAGCAAACTTTAAAGTGCTTATTCCTTCTAAAAATCCGCAACGTATAAGCATCTCATTAATCTGAGTATACTCTGTTTCAAGCTGATCAACCTGACTTTCTAATCTTGCCAATCGAGCTCTGAGTTGATGATCTGTCTTGTCCATTTTGTATTACCCCTTCCTTCTAAGGAAGATTAAATGTTTTTTTTAAAATTTTTTATATTTTATAGACAATTCAAACATTAACAAGAAATTAGACATCTGACTTTATTATACATAATAATAATAAAACACACTATTAAAACATTTTCTTTAGATCTGGATTATTAACATTATATTAATAATTAAATAAAATTATTATTATGTCCTATAAAAACCATCCGATTAAAAAACAGCTGCTTAAAACCTCATTATTTTTATCATTCGCAGCTTTAATGACTAGAACAATTTATAGACTATTTTTTTTCCTTGCTAAGAAACCATTATTTATTAAAATAATTTATTGTATTTGCAAATTATTAATACGAATAAATATGTAAATAAGCAGTAAGTTTAAATGGCTAAAGTCTTGAAGTTGAATCCATCTGATTTTTCAATGAAATATTTCGTATTTTTTATACTTATCGCTGCAGTTACATTTTTCTTTTTCTGCGGAATTAAACCTATAAGAACAATGGAAGTTCTTCGGTTAAATATGAAAGCAGATCCTAAGTCAATGGATCCACGTAAAGGAGGAGATACCTGTTCCATGCAAATGCAATCTCTATTTTTTGAGGGACTTGTAAAAATGTATCCAGATCAGTCGTTTAAGCTGGCTCAAGCAAAGTCTTATGAGATATCGGATGATCATCTTACTTATACCTTTACCTTAAGAGATACTGTTTGGTCCAATAACGCTCCAGTCACCGCTTATGATTTTGAACAATCTTGGAAAGATATTCTCGATCCTCATTTTCCTTCTCTAAGATCACAACTGTTTTCCCCTATAAAAAATGCAGATGCCGCAAAAAAAGGTCTTGTTTCTCTTGATGAAGTAGGAATCAAAGCAGTAGATGCAAAAACCCTAGTGATTACTTTAGAAAGACCCATTCCTTATTTTTTAAAACTTCTTTCTTTTTGTGGCTTCTCTCCTGTAAATATTAAAAATGACCGAAAAAACCCTAATTGGTCTTACAAGACAGGACCTGCTTTCTTATGTAATGGTCCTTATGTATTAGAAAAATGGGAACCTGGAAATCAGATCATTGCTGCATACAATCCTAACTACCGTGAAACAGAAGACCTGCATCCGGAAAAAATTATTTTTAACATAGTAGAAAATGATGCAGTAACACTGGAAATGTTCGAAAAAGGTTTAGTGGATGTCATTGGAGATGCTTTGACAGATATACCGATAGAATCTATCCCTAGTTTAGAAAAAAAATGGACAATTTCTTGCGAGCCAAATAATTGTACTGTTCTCATTAGTATTAACACTGATAGACCTCCGTTTAACCATCCCAAAATCCGTACAGCCTTTAGCATTGCCATTAACCGCCAAGAACTGATCGGTTTATATGGGAAAAACGTGAAAAAAAATATTACAACTGAGTGTATTAACTTAGCCTATCAGGCAGCTTGTTCAGCAACAAATCTCGTATTACCCTGCTTGAAAGAAAATCGTTACTCATCTTTTTTTCAAGACAATGATGAAGCTCAAGCGCGCATTTTACTAGAAGAGGGATTAAACGAATTAGGGATCACTAAAGAAGCATTTGACTCTGTAGTTCTCTATTATAGTAACTATCCAGCTGAAAGAAGCGCATTGGTGCAAGTAATCCAACAGCAATGGTTAAAAGCTTTAGGTATTTTGATTAAGCTTGAGTGTTTAGATTTTAAAATCATGCTAGATAGGCTATTTAACAAAGACTACTCTCTGTCTTTTTTATGTAGGCAGGCGGTTTATCCCGATCCAATGAGTATTCTTGAGAAGTATAAATACAAAGAATATCCTATGAATTTCTCAAATTGGGAACATCCTGAATTTATTCGATTATTGGATCGTTCCTATTACGAGCAAGGAGATCAGCGGCTTTTAACTTTAGAAGAAGCAGAAAGGCTTCTTTTAAGTGAAATGCCAGTTATCCCTTTATATCACCAAGATTATGTGTATATGATAAACCCACGTTTATCTTTTAGTATACCTGTCTGGTGGGGTGATCGGATGTTATTACCCATGTCCTCCAAAGCTTGCAAAACACAAAAGGAAAATAAAAATGCTTACTAAATATGTTTCTTGTCTAGCCGATGTTCCGGTAGCCACAACGAATCTCCAGTCCATTTCAGTATAGATTTATCAACCAGATCAAATAAAGTAAGCACAGTGAGTAGTAATCTTTTTATATCATCTAGGCCTTGAACCATTCGAAAGCATTTGCCAAATTGTTACGATTCCCCGAACAAAAAAATTTTTGTTTTTGCTTATTCTTGTGATTTGCAAGCCTCAATTCTTACAACAAAGACAGTGAGAAGTTTGTCAAGCAATGGCTGTTCTTTTTTCATTAAGCGATCCTATCACTTTTCACCCGTTGCCGGTTGGAAGTACGCTTACAAGCAACTAATAACCACCTTTGATTGGAAAGTGCAGATCTGTTTAAATAATTTTTGATTGTGATAATGATTAAGGCTAAATTATATTGCACCTCTGGTGTTTCTTCCTTCATTACCAAAACTCCTAACCCATACTCTCCCGTTAATTTCTAATTGAAATTCAGATCTATCGCACGCTACATAAAAGTTTATGACATAGAAAGGACTTAACAAATCATTTACAATTCTATTCCTATTCTCATCTGACAGAGGGACTCCTTGCAGCAAATTTTTCATTGCTTCTTTATCAGCTTCGGAAGGAGCTTCCGCGCTTGTCCAAAATACCTCCGAAAAGAAATCGCGGATTCTTATAAAAAGTTGCAAAACCCATCCAGCTTGTCTTTTAATTTCGACATGCCATGTATCAATCTCAGGAGATTTTTTCATCTCATCCTGCCTCCTCATCCCCCTTACCAAAAGAAAAAGCTGTTTTTTTAGCATTAACGAAATTTGTATATCCAAAACACTGACTATTTCCATCATTTTTACCGCAGAGCCGATTATACACCCATTTTTGGATATGTGTTGCCTCCAATGTAGATAAATCACAATCGGACAAAAAACACTTCAGCGGATGCTCTCTATAAAAGGTTATCAATTCTTTGTTTTTGATATTCTCTAATTGAGGTGTGTATGTTTGCATGCATTGAATAATAGCGTCAACACTTTGAGAATCAGCTTCTGAACCTGGGGCTAACCTACAGAAAACTTCAGGGTTTTGATTATTTCTCCAGTTAAAAGATCTGCATGTTATTTCTTCCCTTAATCCAGCGGCTATTCTGATAAGGCGAACATCACGATCTGCAGGCCATACTTTAGCAGTCTCTTCAGTAACAGGTTCTCCTCCAAGTGCAACCAGTTCCTCTCTTGGAGTTCTACGGTATCGTATCATTCCCTCTTCCGCTTCTGGATCATAGAACCTAGTTCTAGGAACTTCTCGTACCTCTTCTTGAAAGTCTAGGCTAGCATCATCATTAATAGCTGATATAACCGGATTACGTGTGATTAGAAAGTCACTCAGATAATCACCTGCCCATTCTTTTACACCTATTTTTTTTGTTCGTGGATTAACTGAAAGAAGAACTGCCATATGCCCATCGCTAAATAATCGACTTTGAATCACCCCTTTAGCACCTTTCCACACGCAGTGCGCAAATACAGGTATAAAATCTGTGGGAGAAGAAGCACTACTTGGCCAGTAGCGTTTAGCTGATGAATAGTGATTATATACAGAATACCGAATGCTTTCATCATCTCTAAAGATTTTGAACTCTAAGGTAGCATCACGTTGCAATCTCCAGCTACATATAGATTCAATTGCTAGTTGACTAGCCGGAATTAGATCCAGGTCACAAAGTGTTTGATTAACATGGTTAGTAGATGGATTAAAATTGGGAATGGTCATGGTTAATGTTTCTTTTTTGAGGATTTTTTTTATATGAATATTGAATGTTTTATTAGTTCTTTCACTGCTACTAAACTAGCTGCAAAGACCTTGTATAAGACATTGTCTTACTGATTTTCTATTTAAAGAATAAACATATTAATTGTAAAAAAAAGCTTAAGTCAACAATTGTTTTACTACTGCTTGTTTTATTGCTTTTAAAAACTGTTAATCCATTTTTTTCTCTAGCTAATCATTCCTTACAACAAAGACAGCTGGAAGCTTATCAAATAAAGGTTGTTCTTTTTTCCATTGCGCGATTCTATCCGTTTTTACCCACTGTTGATCAGAGGTAAGATTACAAGCAATGGACAACCAACTTTGATTGGGAAGTGTTGTGCAGAGTTGCTTAAAGAGTTTTTGATTACGATAAGGGGTTTCAATAAACAGATGGGTGTATTCTTTTTGAGAGCTTGTAGTCATTTGCTTTAACTTTTCCATAAGCAACTTCTCTTCTCTTGGCAAATAGCCATGGAAAATAAATCTCTGTCCCCCAAGCCCTGATAACATTAAAGCTAAAACTATGCTTGAAGGACCAACACATGCCTCTATTTGTATTCCTTTTTTCTTGGCTTGTAGGACTATATCTGCACCAGGATCTGCAAGACAAGCAAGTCCACAATCTGAAATAAGCCCCCAGGGAGCAGGGCTTTTTGCAATTGTCTCAACAAGTTCTTCTTTTTGCAGAGCCGTAGTGTGTTCGTTTAAAAGCAGGATGGGAACATCGCGAAAAGTTTTAGGTGCTAGAAATACAAATCGTTTTAAATAACGCCTTGCTTCTTTTTCTGTTTCTGCAATGAGCCCGCCAAGATTTGCTACGATAGTGTCAACTGTACTTGGGAAAAAAGCGTGATGATCTTGGGAGTTATCTAGTAAATTAGGCAAAAGATATAAAGTAGGCATGATTTTAAAAAGATAATTGGCAGTTTAACATATGTAATAAAACAGCAGGAGTAGCAGCGCTATTTTTTGCTAACATCTCCGTTTGAAAGAGGTGATACAAAGCTTGTATAAGCCATTTTTCCTCTTTTTCTTGTGCAAAGGAAAATAGCTTTTCTAATGGGTTTTTTTTAATCGCAGGAAACTTAGAGAAAATCTCTGCATGAGGTATTTTTTTTTCTAATAGAGTGCGTATTTCTAAACTACGCTGCAGCTGAAGACGCATCTGTCCAATTAAAGAGAGTAGGCATGAGATGTCTATCTCCGAGTCCAGTGAGATTTTTTGCTTAGAAAACAGGATCCCATCAGAGAGTTGCCATAAATTGGCTAATTTTTGATCGGTACAAATCGCTGCTAAATCCATCTCTTCGATGTTTAAACGCTCTCCAATAAAGGTAATGATCTTTTCAAGGTCTTGTTCCAAAATAGCCAGGTCCATTCCTCTTTTTTCCAATAACTGCTCTATTAAGGAGGAAGAGCACTTCTTTTTTCGAGATGTAACAAACCCTCTTAGGTAATTTTTTAACCTCTCTTTACGATCCCAAGGTTTTTCTTCTGTAAAGTCGCAGGAAATAAGGTCTTTTTTTCCTTCCATATATATTTCTTGTGCGGTCTTTGCGTGAGAGATCCCTAGTAATAAAAAAGTAGAGCTTGCAGGATTTGTAAAATAGCGCGTTAAGCTGTTTAAATCCTCTTTCCTAATCGATTGGATAGAATCATAAAAAACAATACGGCTTTTTTCGAAAAGAGAGATGGTATTAAGCTCGTCTAGTAAATGCACTATGGGTACAGCTTCTTTTGTAGTAAACGTACCATCGGGATAAAAAAAACCAATCCGCGCAGCAACCTGCTCTGCCATGCGTTTTCTCTCATAAGCATCAGGAATAGCCAATAAGTATACAGGTGCTAAATGCTCTTTTTTAGCTTCTAATAAGTGTTTTTCAAATGCAGTTGCCCGATTGAACTTCACTTGTATCCTCCCAATGATAGATGACTTTTTTTTGTATTTCTGGATGCAAGCTATGAATTACAGGACATCTCTCTGCTGCTTGGATGAGCTGCTCTGTGATTATTGTAGAAAAAGCCCTTGGACAAAAAAACTCAACATTAATTGATTTAAGCCTGCGAATAGGCGCTACTTGCATCTCTTTTGTTACTTGCAGATAACTCCCTACTAGATCAACCTTCAGCTCTTTAGCTTTATATCCCATCATAGTTAGCATACAGGATGCTACACTAATTACTAGTAAATCTGTGGGAGAAAAAAACTCACCCAATCCCGAAACAGCTTTAGGGGCATCCGTAACCAGCGATACTTCTGAGTCCACACGGGTTCTTAAGTCTTTTTCCAAGAGGATTTTAACTTTTTCCATAGATCTCCTTTAGTAAAATGCTCTTTTTACCGTATATCTTTCTAAAAATCAAGGGTATAAATTTTTTATTTGACAAATCTTGAAAATCAGGGTAACCTAGACTTAAGGGGTCCTCTATCTATAAAAAAGGGGGTTTGATTATGATCCGCAACTTATTTAGACGCAAAAAGCCCTTGGTGAAAAAAAAACAACCTCCTGCCGGCCCGAAGAAAAAACACACTCCTCTTAAGGAAAATGTTAAAAAACCCACTGAGAAAATTTTAACAGCTGAAGGATGGAAAAGACTTATGATGCGTCCTAAAAAGACTGAAAAATCATAAGTCTTTAGAAATTTTTAAGCTAAACCTCTGAGCCTATTAATTGTTTCTTGATTCTTTTGTAATCGCTCATTAGAAGGTGGATGTGAAGATATTGCATCTCCAGCTTTTTGCAACAATCCCTTCTGCTGATCTTTACTTTGACCTTTCATAGCTAAGAACATTTGCTGCAGACTTACAGAAGCATCTATGTTGTAGATAGCCTTATGAGCAATTGTTATTCCAAGCTCATCTGCTTCAAATTCATGGAATTGACTATGACCTGTTTGTAGGAAAAAGGCAGGAATTGAACAAATACTTTCAATGGTTTTGCAAAGATCTTCTCTATTCTTCACAAGCTTTTCTTCTGCTTTTTTCTTCTCGTCTCCTTTTAGAGTCTCATCTACATTTGGCTTGCGAACAAACAAAACAGAGAGCCCATAAGCAGCACATTTTATGACTAAACTTGAAAAAATAGAGATTTGCATACGCTTAGCACTATGTTCTGCAACAGCATGTACGATCTCATGACCTAATACAGCAGCAATCAGGTCTTTTCGTGTAATGTTACCTATTGCACGCCCTTTCATCATTTCAAGCATGCCTGTTGTGATAGCCACTTTCCCTCCAGGACAACAAAAGGCATTAACCGTGTTATCTTTTTTTACGCGTATTTCCCATGACATATTTTTTGTCGAAGGGCATTTTTCTTTTACCACTCTAACTAAGTCGTTAAACACCTCATTAACATCATTTACTAGAGCCTTGAGATCAGCATCTGATTCTATGGGCTTTAGTGTTTTATAAGATGGGCATGCTGAAGCATATGTCATATATCCTAAAGCATTAACTACAAAATTCGGGATAAATTTAAAGCTTCTGCGTTTAGTTAATTCGTTTTCAGGATACACAAAGTCCATAACCTTATGTGCTAGAGTCTCAAATGCCTGATAAGGCCTTGTGGATTTAGTGTATTCCCAAGAACAAGAAATGCATTGAGGAAAAGCGATTTGCATAAAAATCCTTAGTTAATTTAATGAAAGATTAACTAGTATAGCAATAATTTAACATTTAAAGCAATTCAATAAGCCATAGATTTTAAACACTAAGTTTAGTGTAATAAATTTTTTAATAAAACAATTTAATATAAAATAATTAAAATCTCGAATTTATTTTAATGAAAAATATATTTACAAGTGGTTTTAAGAGCTAAAATCCCCTTCTTATAGTATTTTGAGCAATTTTTCCTCTTTAAAAGATTGAGTAATTTTTCTTAGTTTGTTACACTTTTCTTTTTAGTTAAAAAATTAACCGTAAAAGGAACTTCCTTATGCTTCCGATCAACCTAAAAGGCAAGAAGGCGTTTATTGCAGGAATTGGAGATGACCAAGGCTTTGGCTGGGCAATTGCTAAAGCGCTTGCAGAAGCAGGCGCTGAGATTATCATCGGTACTTGGACTCCTCTTTTAAAGATTTTCACCTCTGCTTGGAATGCAGGAAAATTTGATGCTTCCCGTATGCTCTCCGATGGGAGCCTTATGCAGTATCTAAAAGTATACCCTTTAGATGCATCTTTTGATAAACCAGAAGACGTACCTGAAGAAATTCGCTCAAATAAACGCTATCAAGACGCTTCTGGATACACCATTTCCGAAGTAGCCTCTAATGTAGCAGATGATTTCGGTACCATTGATATTCTAGTGCATGCTTTAGCTAATGCACCTGAAGTGAAAAAACCTCTTTTAGAAACATCTAGAAAAGGGTATTTGGCAGCTTTAAGCGCTTCCAGTTATTCTTTTATCAGTTTACTTGCGTATTTTGGACCCATTATGAGTGCAGATGGGGCAGTCCTAACTTTAACCTATTTAGCATCTGAGCGTGTTGTACCAGGTTATGGTGGTGGGATGAGTTCTGCCAAAGCAGCACTTGAGAGCGATACGCGCACACTAGCATGGGAAGCAGGAAGAAAGTGGGGAATCCGCGTTAATGCAATTTCTGCAGGGCCCCTAGCAAGCAGAGCTGCTCGAGCTATTGGGTTTATCGATGATATGATTGCTTATTCTCAAGCTAATGCTCCTTTGGTTAAAAATCTATCCGCGGAAGAAATAGGCAATAGCTCTGCTTTTCTTCTGTCTCCTTTAGCCTCTGGCATTACAGGTGTCACTCTTTATGTGGACAATGGAATGCATGCTATGGGAATAGCTGTTGATAGTCAAGCACTGCATCCTATGGGTGCAGTTCACTAAGCGCTTTTTGCAGAGCTTCAATAATTCCATATTGATAAGAGGGTTTGGCAATAATATCTGCTAAATCATGCATTTCTAAAGGCGCTGAGTGCATGACAATTTTGATATCAGCTCTTTCTAGCATGCTTATGTCATTTAAATCATCTCCTGCTGCAATCACCTTTCCTATTTTGCCTGTTTGCTTAATTACGTTCTTTAAAGCGTTTCCTTTTGTCGCTTCTGGATGTGTAATTAAATTTAAATACACACCTTCAGCAAGAGGATCCCGAATCAAAGTAATAGATAGGCGTTTATCGTCTTTTAAACTTTCATAGATAAGAGTCATTTCTTTTTTAGTCCCTAAACATTTAATTAAAGGAAAACGCAAATGATCAGCAAAAGAAAAGCTCTTAACAGCTTGCCAAGGCTCTAAGGAAAGCTGTTTCATCATATCTACATGTGCTTGAATTTTCTGAGAAAATAGATGAGGCCGGTAATAACAAAAATCTCCTTTTTCCCATCCTGCATAAACAAGAAAGTCCTCTGCAAATTCAGAACACAAGGCTTCTAAAGTAGGGATAATGTTTGGGCTTAAATAATGACGAATGACTAATTCTTGATTAGGGGTATAAAGAACATCTGCTCCATTTTGAACAGCTAGGTAAAAAGAAAAATCAAAGAGTTCTAATGCTAGTCTAGCAAAGGATAGAGTGCGTCCTGTGATAATAAATACTTCCCATCCTTTAGCATGTAGCTCTTTTAAGTAAATAACTACTTCTTCTGGCACAATGTGCGTTTGATCGGTTAGAGTCCCATCAATATCTAATGCTAACCAGCCACAATGCTCTGTCATAAAAAAACCTCTTAAATGAAAACTACCTGGAAATTAAGAAAATCTCTAGACTAAACCTTCAACATAAAGGAGTAACATGCTTCACACCATCAAATATCTATTCATTGTTTTTAGTGTATCTAGTGCTTCTCTTTTTGCTCAAATGGAAAACACACCTTCTCAAGACCCCCATGTAAATGACCTTCCCTACTCTGTTTCTAAAGAGTTAATGCCTTTTCCGGACAGCGCTTCATTCACGCGAATGTGGATTACCATTGCTGCAGCTCTTATATTGCTTTTTGTAACTTTATGGCTACTACGTCGTTTTAAAACAGGACATTTTAAAAAAATGGGAGGAAGCTCTTCTACCCTTGCTATTGTAGAAAGAAAAACATTGAGCCCAAAAACCATGCTTTACATAGTAGAGATAAACAATAAGCGCTTGCTTATCTCTGAATCACAAGTAGAAGTGAGAACCTTAACAAGCGAAGACATTAGCAGCTTAGAAAAGAATTAATATTTTCTACCTAAAATCTCACTTGTAAGAATCGATTGCCTTAAACGAGATCGGTTTAATAGCCTTTTACCCCGACTACTAGAACTTTTAAGCAACAAAGAATCCTCTTCTTTTTCCCAAATAGAAGGCGCCCCCTGAGGTTTTACAGAAGTTGTCTTTGCATGTACCCTAGTGGAGGGAATCTTCTTAGGAGGCTGTATAGTTTCATGCTTAGGGGATTTTCGTATCTCATTAATGATATGCAATAGGATTCCAAGAAACAGAAACAATAAAAGCTGCAGATTTTGACTCATTAAATCTCCTCTTTAGCTAAAGATTTACGCATGAGCGTATCTGCTTGTACGTTATTCAACCGATAATAATCCATAACCCCTAAACGCCCTTCACGAAATGCCTGAGCAATCGCCATAGGAATTTGAGCTTCTGCTTCGACTAACTTAACTCTCATTTCGCCTTCCATAGCAACAGCCATAGCGCGACGCTTTTCTGCTTCTGCTTGTGCAATCTTTGTATCTGCTTTTGCTGAATCTGTACGCAAAATAGCACCGATATTTTCTCCAACGCTAATGTCTGCAATATCAATGGATAAAATCTCAAAAGCGGTCTGCGCATCCAACCCTCGGTCTAGCACAAGACGAGATATACGCTGAGGTGAACCCAAGACATCTGCATGAGTTGACGCTTCACCAATTGCGCTTACAATTCCTTCTCCTACTCTTGCAATAATTGTCTCTTCTGTAGCTCCACCAACTAGCTGCAGAATATTGGTACGCACCGTAACTCGCGCTCTGCATTTTAACTGGATTCCATCTTTAGCAACAGCTGTGATGTATTCCCCATGCTCACGCTCTGGACAATCGATTACTTTAGGATTTACCGAGGTCTTTACCGCTTCTAATAAATCTCTTCCCGCTAAATCAATGGCTGTTGCCTGTCTCCAGGTTAAAGGGATATTTGCTTTATCCGCTGCAATCATGGCTCTCACAATATTAAATACATTACCACCGGCTAAGTAATGGGTTTCTAGGTCAGAAACCGTAATCGATTTTAATCCAGCTTTATAAGAAGTAATACGAGCACTTACCATGATGCGTAAGGGAATTTTACGTAAACTCATTCCAACAATGTTAAATAAAGAAATGGGGGCTCCTGATACAAAAGCCTGAAACCACAACCCCACATAACGAAAGAGCATTAAAAAAACAATCAACCCAAAAACACCTATTCCAATACATAAAACAAGTAGAAACCCACCTAAATCAAAGCTATCCATTCGTTATCTCCTTTACAATTAAATATGCACCTCTTCCACCTAGAACTACAATAGAGGCATCTTTTGTAATAAATCCACCTTCTGATACAGCCTGATAGCGCTTCTTCTCAATCAACACATGGCCTGCCGTTTTTAACTCAGTAATAGCCACACCTTCTTTATCCACTAAATTACGATCAAAAAAAGAAGCGCTATACCCTTCCTGATCATCTTGCAAATAGAATTCTCCTCGTCTCTTAGAGCTTTTGATCCACCAAAGAGCTGCTTTGCATGTTCCTATTATAGCAAGGATAGTTCCCACTAAATAGATAAGGGATAAAGTAATAGGATTGCTTAAAAAAAATAAACCTAGGCTTAGTATAATAAATAAAGAACCCAATACGGCAAATACAGCACCGATTAAGAAAAATTCGAAGAAAATGAAAATCAAACCTAATATCGTAAATAAGCTAATCAACATAATTTTATTCTTTTAAAGAAGTTCAAGATAAGATCTTATATTAATCAAGAATAAAAAGCTTCCTTTTAAAAAGCCTCTTTCTTAAGAGAATTACACATTAGAATAAAAAAGATTTTCGATCTTATCGATTGTTTCTTGATCAGCTTCTGTGCACTCCCATTGCTCTCCAAGACTTTCTAATTTCTTTTCAAGCTGAGTAATGCGCCCTTTTAAAGCAGGCGTTGATTCAAGAGCAGAAAATCGACTTTCTCCAGAATTTGTAAAAAAAATTCGATCTTTTTGTTGATTCACCTTTTGGCAAGCTTTATAAAAAAGGATTCCTCCTTTTAAGGTTTCTGGTTTGATGGAGGAGTCTTCTGCTAAACTTGTATCTACTTCTTTTGTTTTTATCCGCTCATTAGCACAATTTTTAAGCTTACAAGTTAAGAACCACACAGGAAGAGAAGCCAAGCTCGCTGGAAAATAATTCATGGAACAATAACTTAAGCTCGCTGCAAAAGCAGTCAAACCAACGGCTATTTGAGCTATAGCATTTTCCCGCATTAGGTTTCTATTTTCTTCACTAACGCCCTTTTGAGTTATAGTAACATTTCTTTCTCCCCAAAGAGAAAGAAATTTATAACTATTAGGAGCAAGTTTTTCCAGCCTCTGATCCAAAAAAATGGTATGCCCATTAGCATTGTATTCCACTCTACCTTGTGCAATAGGAGCATGCTGTATGCTACATGGATGGAACATAAAAGCCATTCCTCATTAAATAATTAATAGATGATTAAGTCAGTATAATTGATAATAACATTTTATGAGCTATTTTTTAATCTTTTATTTCAAAAATCAAGATTTTTTTAAGTAATCCAAAATCACCTCCTGCGCTCTATCTAGATTTTTTTGAGCATGGCCAAGCGATAAGAAGTTCACCTCATAAGCAGAGGGTGATAAATAAATCCCACGGTGAAACAAGTATTGAAAAAAATCTTTAAACCTATCTGTATTTAAATTTTTTAAATCTTCTTGGTTTTCTACTTGGGTTATTCCAAAGAAAAAGCTAAACATCGAACCTAAATGGTGCAGAGTAATAGGTAAACTTTTTTTTATGATTAGATCTTTAATAGGATTTAAAAAATCATTTGTCAATGCTTCCAAATGAGAATAGATCTGAGGTTGTTTTAAGGTAAGAAGGGTTTCTAAGCCAGCACACATAGCAACCGGATTACCTGAAAGGGTTCCTGCTTGATACACGGGTCCAAGTGGGCTTAAGCAATCCATAATCTCTTTTTTTCCTCCAAAGGCAGCAGCGGGAAATCCTCCTCCTATGATTTTTCCTAAACAGGTAAGATCTGGCTTAATTCCATAATATCCTTGAGCTCCATTAAGTCCTATGCGAAATCCAGTGACTACTTCATCAAAAATCAGCACGATTTGTTTTTTTTGTGTTTCTTCTCTTAGCATCAAAAGAAATTCTTCCTTAGCAGGGATAAGTCCCATATTAGCCGCTATGGGTTCAATGATTACAGCAGCAATATCTGCAGTTTTTTGCAGAAAACAACGAGCGGTCTCTATATCGTTAAAAGCAAGAGAAATGGTATGAGAAATAACCTCATCAGGAACCCCCAAAGAAGAGGAGGTAGGCATATGTAGAACACCTGATCCAGCTTGGACAAGCAATGCATCGCTGTGGCCATGATAATGACCGTTAAATTTAATGATTTTATTCCGGCCTGTATAGCCTCTAGCTAAACGAATAGCACTCATAACAGCTTCTGTTCCAGAAGAGACAAAGCGTATTTTCTGGATGGATGGCATGCAGTTTATAATCTCTGTGGCTAATTGGTTTTCATATATATTTGTTATGCCAAAACTAGATCCACAAGCGATTTGCTCAGTGGCAACTGACACAACATTAGCTGGAGCATGACCTAAAATAAGAGCTCCCCAGCTCATGCAAAAGTCAACCCAACTATGGCCATCGATATCCCAGATTTGATCAGCAATTCCCCTCTGAACAATTAAAGGGATTAAGTCTACTGCTTGAAAAGAACGAACGGGAGAATTCACACCACCTGGTGTAACAAGACAGAGTTCTGTATAGATTTTTTTCGTATTAGGCCGCATGAGTACCATAAAAGTCCTTTTCACTAAATTTTTTGGGATTCTTTGTTTAAAAAGTTGCAACGGAAATAGATCGATCTCTAACCTGAAAAATCATACATTAGCTAATTTAAAATATGTTCCTTAAAAAATTAAGTACTTTTTTTTGTTTTCTACCCATAGCTATCTCTGCAGCGATTAGTTATAATGTGGAATTCGAAGGCATACAAGATATTCGTCTTTTAAAAGCGGTAAAATCCGCTTCTCAGCTCAGCTCGCAAAAAAGACGACCTCCTAATTCCATTCACGCTCTACGCTATCGCGCAGAAGAAGATGTTCCTTCTATCCTTAATGTTATGCATTCCTATGGATATTATGAAGCAAAAGTAGATATTCAAATTCATTCTTCTTTAGATCGTAACCTGGTTTCTATACTTATCTATCCCGGTGCTCGTTACCGGTTAAAAACTTTTGATATTCATTTAGACACAGATATAGAAGACACCTGTGCTTTTATGCGCTTAAATCATCTAGGAATTGAGCTAAATAAACCCATACACACACGTAATGTTTTAAATGCTGAATTAAAAACGCTTAGATTGCTAGCAGAGCATGGATTCCCTTTAGCTGAAATCAGCAGTAGAGAAATTGTAGCTGATGGTAGAACAAAAGAAGTGACTGTTGATTTATACATTAAAACCGGACAATTGGCTCTATTTGGTCCCCTTACCATTACAGGTTCGCCTGGCGTAAAATCTCGATTTTTTCGCAATAAAGTGGCGTGGGAAGAAGGAGACATTTATGACAGCCGTTTAGTGGAAAAAACACAAACTAAATTAATTGATTCTGAATTGTTTAGCTCGGTGCTCGTCAGGTACAAAGGGCAAGTCGATGCAGAGGGCTCGCTTCCCATGCAAATTGATACAAGCGAAGCTAAACATCGCACAATCAATATGGGATTAAGCTATCAAACAGTGTTTGGCCCTGGTGTTACCTTTGGATGGGAAAACCGCAATATTGCTCGCATGGGAAGGCGTTTAAGCCTACAAGGTGATCTCACCCATATGATTCAAACGGGGATAGCCAAATATTGGCATCCTGACTTTTATAAAGTAGGTCAAGATTTCATCTCACAAGCAGAAGCACAACGCGATTCTTTATATGCTTATTCCTCTAGATCCTATAACGCACAAGCAAGAATTGAAAGAAAGTTTAATGAGCATGTAAGCTTCTCTTATGGGGTTCGCCCAGAAATGCTTTATGTATCAGAGAGTGTGGAAAATGGAAAATTTTGGCTTTTGGAAGTTCCTCTTTATTTAAGGTATACTACAACTAATTCTTTGTTAAATCCCACAAAAGGAATCACATTAGAATATGTTGCAATTCCTACATTTAATATGAAAGACACAAATGAAAAATATTTGTACCAACAAATTAGCGAAAGCACTTACTGGCCATTGGATAAAAAAAATAGAGTGGTCTTTGCACAAAAAATAAAAGTTGGCTCGATCTTAAGCCATAATTTATCTGAGGTTCCTGTACCTAAAAGGCTCTTAGGTGGAACGGATGAGGATTTAAGAGGATATCGCTATCGCACGGTTAGTCCCCTTAGAGGTAGAAAGCCCATTGGTGGCAGAGCTGCTATTTATTTGAACTTTGAGCTTCGTTTTCAAGTCACTAAATCCATTGGACTCGTACCTTTTTTGGATTTAGGTAACGTACAAACATATGAACACTTGGCTCTGCACGGTAAATGGTTTAAGTCTATTGGGCTTGGACTGCGCTATTTTACTTTTGTAGGCCCTTTTCGTTTAGATGTGGCTTTTCCTTTAGATCGCCGAAAACACATAGATTCTGTATATAAAATCTTAGTAAGTATTGGTCAAACATTTTAGAGAAATTATGCTTAAATTACTTCTTTCTCCGCTGCGTTGGATAATTAGATTGCTTTTTCTATTGATCTTTTTGGTTTGTCTGTTTTTTGCATTGATCCAAACAAAGTGGGTTCAGGAAATCATTCAAAAAAAAATTACAAAGCTATTAGATGAAATGGGCATACAGATTAGATTAAAAGGTCTAAGCGGTACACTGCCTTTTAGTTGGCAAATTGACCAAGCAACTCTATTTACCAACCCTTACGAATCTTGGAATATCCAAGCGATCAAATTGCGTTTTGCTATTACTCCTCTTATCAGAGGACAGCTTGTGGTTGATTATTTGCATGTTGAGCAAATGGGCTGTACTTTTATGGAGGGCGTTCCTCCTGCCGCTAGCCTATCTATTGATGAAATAAGGATACATTTACGCAAAGCCTTAGAGAAGTTCTCACTACCTATACCTATTCGTGTTAAACACGCTTATGTTTCTGACTTCTTTTGCCCTTCTTTATACCCGCTACATCTAGCAATTCAAGCAAACGGAATGCTCAAAAATACACGAAGATTTTTTTTTGATGCATCTGTGCTCTCAAAACTAAACGACAAAGAAATCCTTCATTTGACCTTTGCAGGTAATAAAAGACGAAACCAAATCAATGCATATATAAAAATCCAAAGCCCTCTCTTTGAACAAGAGCTTTTAAGCGAAATTTCTTTAAAAGGACTATGGTCGAGCTGGGCTTCTCTTTTATATGATACTCATCCAAGCACTTTGCCTGTTCAAGGATTTTTAAAGGCTCATCTTCCACCACAAACTCCGCCAGTAGAGAAGTGTTTTGAACCGTTTCAATGGGATTGGAAATGCGCTTGCTCTTTTTCTGTCCCTAAATTTGATACTCTCTCTATTTATAATCTACATATCTATAGTCCCCCTATAGATATTCGTGGTGAGGCAGTTATGCACCCTAATCTAGATACCTCTTGGTTTAAATTCGATCTGCACTCTCAGGATTTATCGTTATTTAGCTCTTACTGTAAATATCCAGTGGAAGGGTCTTTGCAAGCACACGCTGCTTTTGATTCTGGTGTTTTTCAAGCCAAATATATAGTGCCTGAAGCCTCGTTTAATAGAGTGGAATTAGCCAATTTAAAAGGATCTATTCAAGGGAAAATGCAACAAGGAACTTTTTTTGCAGATACAGATCTTTTCCTACAAATAGAAGAGCTGCCTTTTAGAGCAGAAGCATCTTTAGAATATATTCCTTCCCAAGAACTTTTTATCGATAAAGCCCTTTTTACAGGAGCTTCTGCAAAAATGGAAGGCTTTTGCAGCTGGGATCTAACAAGAAATATTGTCGAAGGATCTATTTTTGCAAATGTGAATCAGCTCTCTCAACTTTTCTCTTTTACTTCCTATGATTTAGATGGAAGCTGCGCACTAGAGTGCAAGTTATCCCAAATAGACCAAGTACAAGTAGCTACTATTTCAGGTTCTATAAACCGCTTCCGTTTTCAAAATCACTATGCAAATGAGCTTTTATATAGCGCCCAGTTGTACGATCCTTTTGCAAATATACAAGGGAATATGCATTTGATTGCTCATCAGGGACGTACCTCACTGGGCACCATTGATGTTTTGGAACTCAAAACCCGCTCTGAAGATCATGTTTGGCCTTTTAGCTTAGAAGCAAGAGGGGATATAGAAGGAGAGTTTTTTTGCGAAATACAAGGATCTTATCGATTTGATCCTCATTTTCTTGCCTTTGAATGTACTTCTGCAAGAGGACAATTACTCAATATTCCTTTTGTATTGCGTTATCCTTTTGAATTAGAAATACAACCTTCTCTTTATACTCTTTCTCCTTTTTCTCTATCGGTTGGTGAGGGAGATGTCTACGCAAGCGGTGAAATAAGCGCAACCCACCTGCTAGGTAAATGTGATATTGCCCATTTTCCTTTGGAATTTGCCCGACCTATTACTCGCAATCTTTCTCTAAGAGGGAATCTTTCCATGCAAAGCTCTGTTGATGCTACTTTGGAAAACGCAGAAGGAGCTTGTAATGTAGTCATTGAAACAGCTCGTTTATTACAAGAAGATGAAGATACACCCGTCCTAGCCAAAGGATCCCTACAAGCGCATTTACATCAAAAGAAAGTGCAATTTTTTGTAGAAGTGCGTACAAAGGAAGCGGAAATGATCGATTTTTCCGGCTTTATCCCTATCGAATACAGTTTCTTTCCTTTTAAAGTACAAATCGATGAAAACACCCCTTTTTCAGCAGAACTCATTGCAGAAGGGAAATTAGAAAACCTCTTTGATTTTGTGCAATTAGGCTCTCATTATGCTACAGGCTTGATTTCTACTCGGCTTTTTTTCTCTCAAACCCTTCTCTCTCCTCGTTTGCAAGGTGATCTAGAGTGGCAATCAGGCAGTTATGACAATTACTATACAGGAACATCTTTAAGAGATATTCAAGCAAAACTTGCAGCAGAAAATGATAAGCTACATCTCACCTCATTTACCGCCCATGATCAAGAAGAAGGCACTGTTACTGCAACAGGAAATATCCTTTTAAACGTTCACCAACACTTCCCTTTTCTCTTTGAAACAACCCTAAGACATACCCACCTCTTAAAATTTCCTGTTTTTGATTCAACTTTTACCGGATCTGTCGTCTTAAGCGGAAATCGTTTAGAAGGACTTGCCAAAGGGGCTCTTTATGTCGATGAAGCAACTATTGAAATCCCCGATAAGCTCTCTACAGATCTACCACCTTTACCAATCAAATTTATACATATCCCCCCTTCTGTTACTTCCTATACTTTTGATGCTAAGCCTCTTTTTCCAATAAAACTCGATTTTGATCTAACAGCAGATGACAAAATTTTTGTTCGCGGTAAAGGCGTAAATTCTGAGTGGAAAGGAAAAGTCAAGCTCAAAGGAGATAATACACATTTCATTGCCGATGGCTCTTTATCTCTGATTAAAGGAGAGTACCTTTTCTCAGGAAAAATATTTAAACTCACAGAAGGACAAATCGTATTTAACGACACAGCTAAATTCAGCAGTTATTTAAGCTTAAGCGGACAGCTTACCCTACCTGATGTTGTGATAACTGCACAATTAAGAGGCCCATTGCAATCCCCACAACTCACCTTCCAATCCAATCCCCAACTCCCCACTAGCTCTATCTTATCTCGAGTTTTATTTGATAAAGACATCAGCGATATTTCTCAGTCAGAAGCCAGTAAACTCGCTAGCGCTCTAATGGCCATATCTAGTAGTGCAGGCCCTGACATACTCGATACGATTCGTAAAACTATTGGAGTGGATCGTTTAAATCTTGTCTCCAGCTCTTCTGGTTCCACAGAAGAAGTTGCCCTGCAAATCGGCAAGTATCTCACAAAAGGTGTCCTGATTACTCTCTCTCAAAGCACAACAAGTAGTCATGTCATCGTGGAAATAGAACTTCCCTACGGGTTTGTTTTCCAAGCAGAAACCCAAGAGGAGCAAGAAGGCAAGTTTTCGCTCAAATGGACTAAAAGTTATTAGAGACTGTTCTTTTAAAAAAATAAAAGATCTTCTAAAAAATCATTCCTCTATCTATAATTAATGCGGGGTAAATTTACCTCTTATTAAGAAAATGATTTAAATATTAAATTACAATTACTAAAGTTAAAAAAAATTTAACATTTAATTGCAAGAATTAAGAGGAAAAATATGGCAGAACTTATTTCCTTAAACTCTAATCTATACTTAGATCCCGAGCGAGCTCTTATGGGCCTTATTGCTAAATCAGAGGGGCAAGTTCAAGAAAGAGTTAAAAAAAAATCCGCTGAAGTTGAGCACCTACATGCAATACTTAATAGCTCTATGAGTCTTGCTTCTATATTTAGTGAAAAACCCAGCGCAAATAAAGTAGATTTCTCTAATAATAAAGAAGTGCGAGATCAGCTCAATCAATTATTCATATACAATCCTAAATGGATTGCTGACTTTCACCAAAATAAATTTAGTGAATCTGAACTAAAGAGCATTATAAATCATTTTAAAGAAGTGGACCAGCTTCAGCAATTACTCGTTAATTCCTCTCAAAATAAACTTGATGAATACGAGCTTGAAAATATAAAAAACTCTTTACAAGAGAAACTAGATAGTATTGACCCACAATTATACAGTTTTGATGCCGCCCAATTTTCTAAAATTAAATACATGCTAATTTACATAGAAAAAAGTACCTCTACTAAATTATCCCAGACGGTTTCTGAGTCTCATCAATTGACAGAAGAAGTGACTTTATTGTTAAAAACCTGTCATGAAACGGAAAGAAGACGCAGTCAATTTATGGAACATATTTTAAGAAAAGTTTAAATCTATGATTTTTAATAAAATAAATTTGTTAAAAAACGATAAAACTAATCTAAAAAGATTTAAAAATCTACCTATAGAAGAAAAAAAAGAGGCTTATGCATTAGGCCGTGTTCTTTATTCTTCCGGGGAATACATGAAAGCGTCCTATTTGTTTACTCATTTAGTGATAGCAGACCCTTTCATTGACTGTTTTTGGCATGGACTTGCAAGTTGCAAGCAGCTTTTAAAAGAATATGAAACTGCCATTGAAGCCTGGAAGGCGGTTTGCTCGTTGCATCCAAAAGATCCTTTGGGTTATTTTCATGCAGCAGAATGTTATCTCTCTATTGAAAATAAAAAAGAAGCTTTACAAAATCTTGATAAAGCAGAACAATTATGTAAGAATGTATCCTTATTAAATAGAATCCAATTACTTAAATCCATTCATGGTAATTAAATGACTCTTATTTCATCTCAAATGCCTTCCATAGAAAAGCAACCAATGCTTTCTATGCAAAAAATAGAAACGGACAAGGGATTTAAAACAGCACCCCAAGTTCAAGATACTTTAAAAGCCTGTATCAAAAAAGAAGAGAATACCTCTCTTAATCCTCAATTGCCCTCTTTTTCTCTTAATGGCTCTTATCTTTTTTTATTAGCTAATTTAGTTTCAGTGATTGAGCATGTTAAAAAAAACATAAGTGATTCCAATGAAAAACATATAGATGAAAGTGTTCATCAAATGAAAAAACTTTGCATTGAACATCTTAAAATAACAAATAATGCAGAAGAACAAGAATATAACTGTGAACAATGGAGGACCGCTCATTTAATAACCGCTGCAGCTACAGCTGCAATCCCCATAGCGCTGTTCTACTGTCCTAGTTTATTACCAAATCTATTTAACGTTTCTCTAATTGGAACAATGAAAATAACAGTAAATTCACAGAAAAATCTTAGAGAGGCCAACTTAGCTATTCTTAAAGCAGAAGAAGCCCAAACAAAACAAGACCTTGATACTGAAAAATATCGACAGGGATCTCTAGTAAAAAGCATCGAATACCAAGATGTTTTTACAAATAATATTAAAGAACTCTCACGAGTTTTACAGAACATGAGTTCATAGCATTAGCTAAAAATTCAAAAAATACAATAGAGGACTTTATGAGTTTATCCACAATCAATCATTTATCACATACTGCACAGATTGCAGATTTAGAAAATAAACAACAAAATTACGCTCATTCCGAAAGAACCGTAGATACGTTAAATAAGCAAGTTGGTCTAAAAGTTAATGAATACCTCTCTCAAGCTAAAGTAACAGGTTTAACAACCACTGTTATTGCAATAGCAACGCTCTTTAACACTTTCCTGGATTATAATATTACAAATGCTGAGCTCTCTGGTTCATTAAAAATTTTAAAAGGCGTAGTAAGTGCAATACCTAATATTGCTGATGGATCACAAAGAGTGCATAGTCAGCTGTCACAAGGTAAGATTTTTCAAATAGAGCATAAAATTGAAAAATTGAAAACTCGCTTATCTAACTTACAACAAGAAGCCTCTCGTTCTCATATTCAAGAATACCTAGATGTATTAACAGAAGCTCAAAGACGGCTAAGACAGCAATATAATTAAGTATCATAAAATTTCTATCCTCTTAAGCTGCAATCTATTCTTGCTTGCAGCTTTTAATCTTATCTTTATTTGACCCCAAATCCGCTTTTACTTATAGTCCAGTTCATGGGTAAACTTGCAAAAATCGACCTCACGAACTTCAAGAATAGACTTTTTATGAATGCTAGATGGCAAAACCTTTTGCCTAAATTAACGATATTTTCCTCTGTTGGCGACTATGTCCTTTTAATTCTTGCAGTGTTTAAAGCAACTCTCAAGAGACCACCGAATCTTTCGCTGATTTTAAAACAGCTATACGATATTGGAGTGACCTCTTTGCCGGTGGTTGCCATTACTGGATTTTCTACAGGGCTTGTGTTAGCGGCGCAGTCCTTTTACCAATTAGCGGATAAGGGATTAGCTTCTGTTACGGGCTTGATGGTATCCAAAGCTATGTTAACAGAGCTAGGGCCTGTTCTTACCTCTTTTATGATTACAGGAAGAGTGGGAGCTGCTATGTGTGCCGAATTGGGAACTATGTGTGTTACAGAACAAGTGGATGCTTTAAAGACCATGGCTGTTAATCCTAACCGTTATCTGATAGCTCCTCGTTGGATAGCAGGGATCTCTATGATGCCTCTTTTGACCATTTTTAGTATCTTTATGGGGATCTTTGGAGGCTATTTGCTTTCTATTTACTATTTTCATATGCCTCCTATGACCTATTTAGATCCTATTCCTATTCACGTGACCTATTTTGATCTAGTGGTTGGAATCACCAAGGCTTGTGTTTTTGGCTTTCTAATTATGACGATCTCTTGTTTTAAAGGGATGCGCACATCAGGTGGCGCAGCAGGAGTAGGAGAAAATACAACAAATAGCGTGGTTATTACCTATTGCGCTATTTTACTGGTTAATTTCCTTCTGACTATTGTTTTAAATTTAATTCACTTAGAACTTTTTGAGACCTCAATATGATTTCTGTTCGCAACTTATCTAAGAGCTTTAAGGACCTTGTGGTTTTTTCTGATTTAAACCTAGATGTAAACCAAGGTGAAACCCTTGTAGTTTTAGGACCTTCAGGTATTGGAAAAAGCGTTTTACTCAAACACCTCATTGGGTTAATAAAACCAGATAGGGGTACAGTGGATATTAATGGAGTGTGTATCACCAATTTAAAAGAAGAAGAGCTATCTAAATCTGTAGCAAATATGGGTATGTTATTTCAAGGAGCTGCCTTATTTGACTCCATGAATGTGGAAAAAAATGTAGGGTTTTACTTAAGCCAACATATAAACCCCTTAACTCAAAAAAAATACACCTCTGAAGAAATTGCAGGTAAGGTAGATCAGGCTCTAGAGCTTGTAGGATTAAAGGGCACACAGAAAAAAATGCCCTCTGAATTATCCGGAGGCATGCGTAAACGAGCAGCATTGGCTCGCTTAATTGTCTATAGACCGGAAATTATTTTATATGATGAACCAACTACTGGATTAGATCCTATTATTGCTATGGAAATTAATAAACTCATTGTAAAAACACAACAGGAGCTAAAAGCTACAAGTATCGTTGTTACACACGATATGTTTTCAGCGCTCTACGTCGGAGATCGTCTAGCGTTGATTCGGGATGGTAAAATCGCACATATAGCGCCTCGAGATCAATTTTTAGAAATTGATGACCCTCTAATTAAATCTTTATACAACAGCATTTCGCAAGATCCGAGAAAGCTAAGGGAGAAAGCAAACCATGGGTGAACAAACAAAAAGTGTGTTAATCGGTGTTTTTGTCATTGTTGCATGCGCTCTTCTTATTTGGATGGTTGCCTTCCTAAAGCCTAGCGTAGGAGATGGGAAACAAATTCTATACGTACGCTTTTCTAACATTGATCGCATTAACGTGGG
This sequence comes from Candidatus Rhabdochlamydia sp. T3358, assembly GCF_901000775.1. GTDB lineage: Bacteria > Chlamydiota > Chlamydiia > Chlamydiales > Rhabdochlamydiaceae > Rhabdochlamydia. The sequence continues at coordinate 26,005 of NZ_CAAJGQ010000003.1, read as the reverse complement.
TACACGAGTGCTCTTTGCAGGTAAGCCCGTTGGAGAAGTGACTTCCATTGAAGAAATTCAAAATGCCAGGCAAAAGCCTTTATCCGATCTTCTGCAGCGTTTATACTACTATCAGCTTGTGCTTAAGATCGATTCCAAGGTCAAAGTATATGACACAGATGAAGTTATGGTGCAAACAGCGGGCCTTTTAGGAGAAAGATCTATTGCCATTATCCCAAAAGCTCCTCCTAAAGGCACAATCCCTAAACTGATTTCCGGTCAACCGATCTACGCTGATTCGGTAGATCCGATTGAGAGTGCTTTTATAGAATTAAAAGATGCTTTTGCGGATCTACAAAAAAAGGCAGATGCCTTTACCAACTGGTTTTTTGCTAATCAGCAATCTTTTGTCAATGCAGCTGACTCTTTTGCAGATGCTATGACGCAGGCTAAATCCACCCTGCAGGAATTTCAAGATAAAGAAATCATAGATGAGACAAAAACAGCTCTTAGCAATTTCTCCTGTGTAGCGAGTTTAATTTCTGATGCCATTGATCAGTTAAATGCCCATAACTCCTTTGATAATGCAGGAGTAGCTATTGCTCATATTAGAAATGCAGCAGAGTCCTTTGATCGTTTAAGTTACGATCTTGAATATGGAACAGGGACACTAGGAAAATTAATCAAACAAGATGATGTGTATTGGCGCTTAACAACTATCTTAGGCAAAGCAGATACCATGATGAATGATATTAATCATTATGGTCTTCTATTTAACTCTAACAAAAGTTGGCAAAGGCAAAGAGCTCAACGTATTTGTCTGATGAACTCTTTAGATACCCCGCTAGGTTTTAAGGAGTATTTTTCTACTGAGATTGATCTAGTGAATACCTCAATGGCAAGGATTTCTATGTTAATCGACAAAGCCAAATATAATCCTCAGAAGCAAGATATCTTAGATAATTCTCAATTTCAGGAAGAATTTATGGAGCTAATGCGTCAGGTAGAAGATTTAACAAATGACTTGCGCCTTTATAACGAAGAACTTATACAAGCACAATAAAGGAGCCCTATGGCAGATCCTCTTTCTTATACACATTTAAACAAGGGATTCTTCCTCATTGCAAGCCCAAACATAGATGCTGGCATTTACTTCCGTAGTGTCATTATTCTCTGTGAACACAGCTCTATCGGTTCTTTTGGGCTCATTGTGAATAAGCGTTTGGAAATAGATTTACCAGAGGAAATTCTCAACCAAAATGATCTGCGCAATCAAAATGTGCATATTTGTGCAGGAGGACCCATTCAACCCAACCAAATGATGTTGCTTCACGCATCTCAAGAACTACCTGAACAAACGCTAAATCTTTGCGAAGGTGTTTACTTAGGGGGAGATTTGCAATTTTTACAAGAAGCCTCTGCAAATTCTCAAGGACCTGCCATTCGTCTCTGTTTTGGATATTGTGGCTGGGGGCCAGGACAGTTAGAAAGAGAGTGCATTAGAGGAAATTGGTTCATTCATCCCGCGTCCTCTTTGTTTATTTTTAATACACCAGAAGAAAAGATTTGGCAAACCATCTTAAGAGAAATGGGTGGCAAGTATGCCACCCTATCCATGATTCCAGAAGATTTAAGTCTAAACTAACCCTCTTGTACGCCTGCCTTCTTAAAAAAGCTCATTTGATATAGCTGAGAAAAAGCTTCTTGAATGACAAATCCATTATGATTGAGTTTTTCAATAAAGACATGCATCGCACTAGCCATTCTTTGAATCCTGTCTTTATCTATACTACGTCCTCTTAATGTCATTGCGGGAGCATATAATAAGTAAAGCAGAAAGTCTCTTTTTGATTTGAGTAGACCCTCTGGGTGATTCATTACATGTAGCCAAGCAAATACTTCTGCACTAAATATAGAGCTTGTATCTACCCCATCTTTGCAAGTAAAGCTTAAAATATCTGGAGTTGTTTGGTCTATTATATGCAAAAACAAAAAGAAATGAAAAATCTCAATATAATCTAATCTATCTTGATGAGAAAATTCTTGCTTTCCATCAAAAAAGAGCTCGTGAACCAATAAAAGAGCTTTATTTACAAAAAAGGTTAAGCGACTGCTATTTATCGCTGGAGGAAAATAAAACCCATACTCCTGCCCACTTAACACCTCTTGTGCACATTTTGATAAGAAAGCACTAGCATTTGAGCCACCTTCTCTTTGATGGTAAAAGTCGCTATCTTTATCAAAAGTAATGACAACCAAATGATCTGAGAACTCTTGCTTGTATTGAGATTTCTCCAAGCAGGTACAACGCGCTTTTTCTTGCCAAGAGGATCTATTTTGTAAATTAATCACTAAATATTTCTGATTCTGCTCCTTTGCTAAAATCTGCATAAAACCTAAAAATTCAGGAACAAGCTCTGCGTCTGTTAGAGTTGTTTGCATAGTCATAGAGGCAATCTTCATACAGCTAATCTTCAATTGATCCGTTAGAATTGTATAAATTTGTATAGGCCAATTTTTTTGGCTAAATAAATCTAAACCCTGCCCTAAACGCTGTTCTCTTACCAAAGCTAGAGCTTGCATCAAAGGGCCGCTTGGATATGCTTTAAGAGTTGCGCGAATAGCTATATCTTGATAAAGAATAACGCTATCTAATTGAATTTTTTGAGCTGAAAGCAGTTCGTTTTTACTATGTCCCATAGCAATCAATTGCAAAATGAATTCAAGAGCTTTTTCATAGCTACAAGCTTGCGTAAATAATAAATAAGAAAGTTTATGATATAAAGGATCGATTAAAGCTGTTAAGGGGCCAGACCTTGGCTTAGAAACAGCCTGACGTAAAAACAAACAAAAATCTACCAAGTATTGTTCACAGACTTTATCTGCATCATTTCTCATTAGATTATAAGGATTTGCAGCTAGCATTAAAGCAATTAACGCCTTACTCATGCAAATCACACTTTCTTCTGTTTTAAACTCTTTTACTTGTTTAAAAAAATCATCTATAGAGGAAAGACTCTGTTTTAACATCTCTTGGGCTATCATATGAGCTTGTAGATCTTTTGTGGCTTTTAAATGAGAAATAAGCTCTTGGTATTCAGAATGTAATAAGAGTTCATCGCTTTGTCCCACTAATAGGATGTGTCTTAATAAAGCAGAAGGTGCAAAATAACCCCCTTCTTCTTTACGTAGCAATAATAGCTCATAATCAGCATCTGAGCGTATTGTTTCTAAATCCTTGATTAAGAAACTACTATTTGTAATACGCTGTTCTTCCACCCCTATTTCTAGAGCTTTTTTATTAAAACGAACGACCTTTGATTTAAAAAACTGCTTTAGATCTCGATACTCTTTTAAAAGCTGTACACTTTCTCTATCTTGCGTTTTCTTAAAAAGCAGTGTATATCTATCCCACTTTTTAACAGCTTCATCTGCTAGAAGCATAACAGCATAAACCGATTTTTCCATTTGCTGAGGATGGAAGTACTCGCGGTCTGATTCGTAGACCTTTCGTAAATAGTTTAAAATCGTACGGAAAATCTGCTGAACCTTTTCCCTTTTTAGCAAATCATCTTGTTCGTTAAAACCGGGTTTAATTGCAGCTTCTTTTTCAAAAGGCTTTAATTCAATAAGATGCGATAAATAATTCACCGCTTCAATAAATTCAGATTCAGAAACAGCTTTAGAAGCCATGCAAACACCTATTTATAGTATCATTAAATATAGCCTTATTATTAATAATAATCCAATTTTAATTCAATTATTATAAAAAATATCATCTTAATACTAATTTAGTTTTATAAAATGCTATTTGTTATAAATAAATGATTAAGAATAGATGTTTTAGTGATAGCTGCTCAAGATAGCGGAGTTCTGGTTTTTAACCTATAAGGATTTAGCCTTTGATAAGTGCCTTAAAATCAACATCCACTTGCATTCTTAAGATGTAATCTGCTACACTTAAAATATAGAAGGAAGTGCAACCTTAAGATTAAAGGTGTGTCAAATGGACCTATCAGTGATTCTAACATCGTTGGCCGCTACTGCAACCGTTATTGGTTTTGTTTACGGCTTCTTACGAAACTTTAAAGCAGATATCAAAGTAGACCTCAATAACCACAAAAAAGACATCAATAACCATATTGATAGATTGGAAACTAGAACAAATAAGCTTGAAGAGCGCCTTGATGCTAGAATGAACGAGCTTGAAGAGCGTATGTTTTGGCTGGCAACGGGGAAAAAGCTCGAAGATGCAATTCTTGAAGAACAGATGAAGCGTAAAAAAAGCGCGTAAAGCCAATCTATTAAAAGGTAAATCAAATGGACCTATTAGCGATTCTAACTTTGTTAGCCGCTGCTGTAAGCCTTGTTTACGGCTTCTTACAAAAATTTAAAGCAGACATCAGAGCAGACATCCATAACCACATCTCTAGATTAGAAACTAGAATGGATAAGTTTACAATTAGAGCAAATAAACTTGAAGAGTACCTTGATCCTAGAGTGGATAAGCTTGAAAAGCGTCTTGATTCTAAAATGATCAAACTTGAAGAGCGTAGATTTTGGTTGGCGACAGACAAAAAGCTCGAAGATGAGATTCTCGAAAAACGGATAGAATCTTCAAAAAACATATAAATCCAAAGAAGCAGCCAAGAACACAAATATTTTGCTGATTCATCCTGTTTTTTTACATGCTCCTCTTTTTATATCCAGAGACCATTCTATTTACACTAAAAGCTTTAGCAATCGGTGTAATTAAAAGTTTTTCTTTTGTTATTGTGAAATATGTTATTTTACAGGAAAATCCCCTATAAAAAATATACGTTAAGCTCTTTTGAGGGTTTTTTTAGTGAAATACGACTTTTTAAGAGAAACTTTAAGAAATTCTTCTAAAAAAATAAAAGGGAAATTTTTAAAAAATATTCTATTTTTTACGCTTCTTACCGCAAGTATAGTTATTTGCATAGCTTCAGTTAAAATGAAAGGGAGGCTTCCTATGCTTCGTTTAAATATGAAAACACAACCTAAGACATTTGATCCTCGAAAAGCAGGAGATGTTTTTTCTTCTCAAATGATTTTTCTGCTTTTTGAAGGACTTGTCAAACGATCTCCAGATGGAGCTGTTAAGCTAGCTCAAGCAGAATCCTATAAAGTATCAGAGGATAAACTTACCTATACGTTTACTTTAAAAGATACTGTTTGGTCGAATAATGCTCCTGTCACTGCTTATGATTTTGAACAAGCCTGGAAAGATATTCTTAGGCCCGATTTTCCCACAGTATGCGATTATGCATTTTCTCCTATTAAAAATGCGGAAGCAGCCAAAAAAGGGCTTGTTCCTTTAGATCAAGTAGGTATCAAAGCACTCGATGCAAAAACTCTTGTAATTACTCTAAAGCATCCTACACCTTATCTTCTTGAATTGCTTTGCTTACCCCCCTTTTCGCCTGTAAACATTGAAAATGATCGGAAGAACCCTAAGTGGGTTTATGATAAAGGCTCTTGTTTTTTATGTAATGGTCCTTTTCTTCTAGAAAAGATGGATCAAGGAAATCAAATCATTCTTACTCGTAATACCAAATATCGAAAAACAGAAGACCTACATCCAGAAAAAATGGTATTTAACATTGTCGAAAACAATCAAGCGACACTAGAGATGTTTAAACAGGGATCAATTGATATAATTGGAGATTCTTTAACCGACATTCCTTTGGAAGAAATACCCGAGCTAGAAAAAAAATGGACGCTTTTTTCCGCACCAAGACCTTGCTCTGTATTCATTTACATCAACACAGAGCAATTTCCTTTTAATCATCCTAAAATTCGGGGTGCTTTTAGTTTAGCTCTTAATCGTCAGGAATTGGTAGGATTTTTGGGAAAAGGCGTTAAGCAAAATATCCAGACCGATCGGATTAATGTTGCCTATCAGGGAGGATTATCTGCGACAAACATAGTACCGCCATGCTTAAAAGAAAGCCGCTATCGTTGTTTTTTTAAAGACAATGACATAGAGAAGGCTAAAGTTTTATTAGAGGAAGGTATAGCTGAGCTAGGCATTACTAAAGAAGCTTTTAAAGAGGTTGTTCTCTATTATTACCCTCGGATATATGGGGCAAGTGAATTAGTACAAATCATCCAACAGCAGTGGTCAAAAGCTTTAGGAATCTATATAAAGTTAGAAAAGTTAGACTTTAGCATTGCTCTAGATAAAATGGCTAAAGGTGATTATTCGATGTGTGTTGCTAGTTGGACTGCTATGTATTACGACCCAATGAATGTACTTGATAGGTTTAAATATAAGAAATATACCATGAATTTCTCAAAATGGGAAAACCCAAGATATATTGAGTTACTAGATCGATCTAATTATGAGGAAGGAGATAAGCGCCTGCTGACTTTAGAAGAAGCAGAAAAGATTCTTATCGATGAAACGCCTGTTATTCCCCTACACCATGAAGATTATGTGTACATGGTAAATCCACATCTATCTTTCAATATTCCTCTTTGGGGAGATCGCATGTTCCTTCCTTTTTCTTTTGAAGAAAAAAAAATCCAAAAAGAAAATAAAAATGGATGCAAAAAGCATTAATCTACTGAAAGAAGAAAAAAAACAAATACTTTTATCAGCATGGAATCGATTAGCTAAAATACAACAACTTACCTGCAGTACAAAATCAAAAGAATTAACCAGAAAAGGTAAAGCCTTGGTTTCTGTTATAAAGGAAGAAGCGAATGTATTGGTTTTCCATGAAAAAGGATCTTGGTCTGGAAAGCAAGAGATGAACTTTACCAACGTATTTCGTTGGACATTGGATCTTAATGCAGGTGTGATTTCTTTAGAACACTTGCGATATGGCTCCCCTGTCTTTTTAGTAAATTTAGTCCCTTTGAGTAATCATTTACTAGTCTCTCTGCAGCCTCATATATGTAGAAGGGATGCTTACGCAGGAAAAATGCATCTTAAATCAGATGGTTTTCATTTGCATTGGAGTATTGTGGGACCTAAAAAAAATGAAGAAATCGATTCTTATTACTTTTTTTAAATAAAAACTTTAAACAGCATAAAAATTAGACAGGAAAAACCAGCTGCAAGAGGCAGGGTTAGAACCCATGTTAAAACAAGCTTGCGAGCTGTTTTCCACTCTACACTAGGTTTTTCTTTTGCTAAACCAACCCCTGTTATACTGCCTACAATCATCTGTGTTGAACTAATCGGCATTCCTAAAAAGCTAGCAAATAAAATAACTAAAGAAGAGCTGCTTTCTGCTGCAAATCCTTGATAAGATTTAAGGTGTGTAATCCGAAATCCTATTGTATGAATAATTCTAAAACCTCCAGAAGCGGTTCCAATCCCAATAACTAACGCGCAAGATAAGATCACCCAAAGAGGAATGGTATCTGAAGAAATAACACCTGCGCTAAAAAGCCCAAGAGTAATGATTCCCATACTTTTTTGTGCGTCATTTAAACCATGAGCTAAAGCCACAAGAGCAGAAGAGGCAATTTGCAAACAAGCAAATAAACGAGTAAATTTATCAAAACGCTTTATGAAAAATTGCAATATTTTTAGAAAGGAAAAACTAAACAAGCAACCAATTAAAGGCGAGAGAACCATAGGAATAATCACCTTCTTCATTAAGGGATACCAGTAGATTGCTTGTACCCCGGTTTGTGCCCAGACAGCACCGATTAGCCCTCCGATTAAAGCATAAGAAGAGCTGCTTGGGATTCCTAAAGACCAAGTTAAAATATTCCAAATGATCGCTCCTAATAAAGCAGCAATGATTGTGACAGAAGAGGTGTAATTTGGATCTACTAATCCAGATGCAATCGTCTGAGCAACACCGCTAATTTGTGTTGCTCCTATCACATTCAATACCGAGGCCATACAAATGGCTACAAGTGGCGTTAATACACGTGTCGCTATGACAGTAGATACCACATTTGCTGCATCGTGAAAGCCATTGGTATAATCAAAAACAAGTCCTAAAATCACAATACAAACAACAAGAACAAAGTCCATATCACTCCAAATTCTTAAGCATATAACAATTTTGACCTTGTTATAATCTAGACATTTATATACAAAAAAATTACATTATAACCTATAATTAAGAGGGATATATGAGGAGATTATTTACATCTGCCGCGTTTGTTTTAGCCCTTTGTTCTTCTTTAGATCTTTGCTCTGAATCCTCTATTCGGATTGTGCCTGTATCTGCCACTCCTGAACCCGATCATGTAAATGTAAGAGTTATTTATCCTTCAGAAAAGGAATTGTGCCGCTCTGATAACAGAGGGCAAATTCGCATCACAGGCCTTGCTTTGGGAGTAGACAGTGAGTTTCCGCGCAAAAACGAGATTTTCAATGATCCAAAAGGACAAACCCTGCATATGATCATTGATAATCAACCCTATTTTACCATTACTGAAGCAGATATGGATGCATGGAGAGGAATTGATGAAAACAGTAATGAGCTTGCTTTATTTGACATACCTTTTGCCCTTCGCCCAGGCATGCATGTCATGCGTGTTTTCCCTGCTCGCTCGTTTAAAGAAAGCCTCAAAGACAAGGGTTGCTTTGCAGTAAGAACCTTTTATCATCAAAACCACAATCAGCGCTTTTCTGTAGATTTATGTAAGCCCTATTTAACTTATAATGAACCTCAAGGAACGTATTTTCAGCAAAGTTGTAACCAAAGAGGCTGTAATCCCCAGCCCATTTTACTGGATTTCTATATTACCAACTGCCAACTATCCCGAGATGGTTACAAAGTAGCTGTAGAAATTGATCATGCTACAAAAGAGATCCTTACCTCATGGCAACCTTATTACATATATGGTCTTAAGAGAGGAACTCACCATATTCGATTACAGCTTTTAGATTCTAATAACCAATTAGTCCCTGGAATATTTAACAATGTCGAGCGCAGATTTAGCATTCAATAAATGGATGAAATTCCTAAAATTAAGCGAAGTGTTATTAAACATAGCTCTTATTATTTTCTGTTTTTTTCTAGTTAAAACATTTTGTAATAGTCAAACTTCTGGTTTTCGTATAGAAAAAATCCAAGGTTCTATCCCGGATACAGAAGAGTGGAAGATTGATGTCTTATTTCAAGATGCAGATCTTTCTTGTTTAGATCAGCCTTTTTATTTTTTAGAAAAAGGAGGTCAAGCATATGCTTTTATGTCAAAAGACAAAAAATACGTCCTTAAATTTTTAAAATTTAGAAAAATCAATCCCTCTTTTTCTCTAAAGGTGCTTTCTACGTTTCCCTGTTTCCAAAAGCAGTATCTTAAAAAACTATTGCGCTTAAGAAAACGGATTGAAAAAGAATGTAAAAGTTATCAAATTGCTTGCGAGGACCTCTCTAAGGAAAGTGGATTAATCTTTGCTAGGCTACAAAAAAGCTATCCTCTAAATCGCTATGTGACAGTAGTCGATAAAATAGGTATGGCTCGCCAAGTTTTCCTAGATCAAGTTGTATGCATTGTGCAAAAAAAAGCTTCTCTTATTTACCCAGGCCTTTCTCAGATTATCCAAACAGAAGGAGAAAAAGGGGCTCAGGTAGTCATTGATAATTTAATTGAATTCTTTATACAAAGAGGTAAAAAAGGCATTCTTGATTTAGACCCTAAAATCAATAAAAACCTTGGATTAGTAGGTTCTCAAGCCATGCAGATCGATTTAGGAAGGCTTTGCCGTGATTCAACTCAAAGAAACCCTAAGATCATACATCAAGAAATCAAAAGAATCGTCACCCCTTTGCAAGAGTGGTTAAATTTACATCACCCTTCCCTTGCAGCTTACTTAAACCAGCGTTTACCAAAGGATTGTTAAAAGACCTAAAACTCCTTTTCCCAGCATTTGTACTGCCATTGCAGCTAAGATTAATCCAGCAATTCGATTAAAAATATTAATTCCTGTCTGCCCTAAAAACTTCTCAATATTTCCAGCAAAATACAAGGTAACCCCTATGACTAAGGCTACTAAGGCTGCGCAGATCGTCATGTATACCTGGTTAGTTACTCCTGGATGAGTGGCATTAGCTATAATTACCGTACTAATAGCCCCGGGGCCTGCCGTAATGGGAATAGCTAAAGGCACAATAGCCACTGAATCTTTTTTTTGTGCTTCTTTTTGATCTTCTATAGTTTGCTTCATGCGGCTAACCTGTGCATTTAGCATGGAAAAAGCCAATAAAAATACCACTATTCCACCGGTTATTTGAAAGGCCGGTATAGTAATTCCTAAAAAACTTAAAAAAGAGCTTCCAATCCAAGTCATTGAAATAAGAATTACTCCCACTGCTACCGCGGCAACTAGTCCTGTATTTTTTTTCTCCTTCAATGTCATTCCTTGAGTCAAATTCAACAAAGCAGGAAGAGCTGCAAAAGGACTGCAGACGACAAGTAAAGAAATAAAATAGTTAACAATCTGTGTGAAATTCATAGTTCTCCGATAATAAAAAGTGGGCCATGTATACCTAAAATATCTAAATTTAGCAATAAATATCGATATTTCTATTTTTAATAAGCACAAAGCTTTTATTTATTTAGCAAAATATGTTATTCTATTTTCTTTAAATTTTTTTAGTTTTAATGAACGAAATCCTTTTTTTCTCACATCTTTTTATTGTAATGCTGTTTGTCCTAATTTCTTTAAAATTAGGTAAAGAAGCTGTAATTGCATCGATTGCTATCCAAGCAATTCTTGCCAATTTATTTGTTATTAAACAAATTTCCTGGTTTGGCTGGGAAATCACCTCTAGTGATGTGTTTGCCATTGGCAGTATTTTTTCTTTAAATTTATTAAGAGAATATTTTGGTTTAGGAATAGCAAAAAAAGCCATTTGGATATCTTTCTTTACTATGATTTTTTTTACTGTAATGTCTCAAATACACCTATTTTATCTCCCTTCTGCATTTGATACCACACACACTGCCTTCCTTCAAATCTTAACACCAACACCCAGACTTCTACTGGCTTCACTAACCACTTTTATGATTGTTCAGCAATTAGATATAAAATTATTTGGTTTTTTAAAAAAACACCTTTCTATTCCTTTTTGGATCCGCAATGCTGTTTGCGTAACAATTACACAGCTGTTTGATACCATTTTATTTTCTTTTTTAGGTCTCTTTTCTCTTGTTGCCTGTTTAACCGATATTATTTTAGTCAGTTATTTTGTAAAAATTGTCATCATTGCCTTACTAGCCCCTCTGACGGCTTGTGTAAAATGGCTAATTCCTCAAACCCCAAGAGACTCTCATGACATTTCGCTTTGAACTCCTTCACACCTCTACTAAATCTAAAGCCAGAGTAGGAAAAATCTATACCCCTCATGGAGTCATTGATACTCCTAACTTCGTAGGAGTTGGCACAAATGGGACTATTAAGGCTCTTGATAACCAATCGGTCCATGAGATAGGGCTGCAGCTCATGTTTTGCAATACCTATCATTTACTGCTTCAACCAGGAACTTCTATTGTGAAACAAGCTGGAGGGCTGCATAGCTTTATCAATCGCAGTTTACCCATTATTACCGACTCAGGTGGGTTTCAGGTTTTCAGCTTAGCCTATGGCTCTATTGCGGATGAATTAAAAGGCAAAGGGACCAAAAAACAAGCAGGACATGTATTAAAAATTTCTGAAGAAGGTGTGGTTTTTCGTTCCTATCGCGATGGAAAAAAAGTCTTACTCACTCCAGAGAGCTCGATTGAAGCACAAAAAGATTTAGGAGCCGATATTATTATTCCACTCGACGAACTCCCCCCTTATCATATCGAGAAAAAAGCCTTAGAGGATTCCTTAGCGCGTACGCACAGGTGGGAAGAGCGCTCTTTACATACACATTTAAAAAATCCTAACAACCAAGCAATGTACGCTGTGATTCACGGAGGCGTTGATGCTGCTTTAAGAGAAAAAAGCTGTCGTTACTTAACAAAACTTCCCTTTGATGGTTTTTCTATTGGAGGGAGTATGGGCAGAACCAAACAAGAGATGTTTGAAGTTTTGCGCTCTACTATGTCACATCTGCCACTTGAAAAGCCCAACCATTTATTAGGAATTGGAGACTTAACCTCTATTGAGATGTGCATACCCATGGGGATCGATACTTTCGATTCTTCTTACCCCACAAGAGCTGCACGTCACGGTATTCTATTAACACAAGAAGGTCACTTAAAAATTGGAAAAAGCTCCCATGCTCAGATGTTTTCTCCGCCTGAAAAAAACTGTTCTTGCTCTACATGTAGCAGGTTTAGTTTAGCTTATTTACACCATTTGTTTAAGGCAAAGGAAGCTACCTGTATGATTTTAGCTACCATTCACAATCTGCACTTCATGGTTCAGCTTATGCAGCGTTATCGCACTAAAATTCTACACAACGACATTTGAAATAAAAGATAATTGCTCGATATAACAAGCATAACAAGTAGGATAAAAAGACTCTTCTGCTCCTAGTTGAATGCTAGGACCATCTAAACAAGCTTGTCCTCTTACATGTCTTAAATTCATAATGGATTTAGAATGACAGTAGTGACAAGTTGCCTTTACCTCTTCAATGCGATCTGCTAATTCCATTAGACGTAAAGACCCTTCAAACAAGCGCGCGCGAAAATCTGTTCTCAATCCATAACAAATCACAGGAATATTTTGTGCTATGGTTAATTGCCTTAACTCTTCAATATGCAAAGCAGAAAGGAATTGAGCCTCGTCTACTAGAATACAACTAATACCCTCCCAGTTACACTTTAAAAGTGCTGTGCCCTCATCCACTAAAATATCTGCTTTCATTTCAAGACCAGCTCTTGATTTAATCTGCTCTTGACCAAATCGATCATCAATCCTTGGCTTAATCAGTAAAACCTTCTTTCCTTGGCTTCTATAATTATGTGCCACTGCTAATAAATTTAATGTCTTTGCACTTCCTACAGTACCATAGCGAAAATATAGCTTTGCCATTTTGAGCTCTCCTTAGTTTCCTTGATTTAATAATCTACAGGATTTCAGAAAATTTCCACTTTATTTTTTTCGGTAAAAATACAAAGAATGATTGGATTGCAAAATCATGCCCAAGATTGATTATCTTCAGCATCAAAAAACTCTTCTTCTTGTATTTGGTTAGATTCTTCTAAAGAACGGCGTATTTCAGTAACACATCGATTTTTTTCATATTGAATAGACATGGATAATCCAGAAAAAATTTGACTGATAACTGTGCAAAAATTCCCCATGGCCAATCTAATATCTTCTCTGTTATTAGCTGCGCTTAAAGAACCTTTCATTGCAGAAAATCCCCCTTGATAATAGTTAGAGATCCCAGGAGATGTCTCATCTACTACATTTTCTATGCTTTGTGCAACATGTTTTGCTATAAGAGGGGCTTGTTTGGCTATTGATGTAGTTTGACTATGGCAGATATCTGCTGCTTGAATTAATCCATCTTTAGCCAGGCTAAAGACTACAGCCTTTAAGCCGTTTAAGTCCTCTGCTTTATTTAAACGATTTATCATATCACTGCATTTTTTATCATAACCTTTTTTAAGCTCTTCTAGACTAGCTGGCCTTGCAGAAAATAGTCCATTTACCTGAGATGTTTTTTCTACAATTTTTGGTTTTAATTGATAGAACATTAGAGTCACTAATCCATTAATTTCATCTATAATGCTCTTTTGATCTATGTTAGATACCACTAGTCCTGATAATGCCATAGCTACTCCCAGTTGAAAATCTTCATCTGGCATTTTATTTATTGGATTAAAGTCTGAAAGCCGTGTTGGTTTGCAATAGCAAATAACTGAGCTTATCACATGAAAAAGACCGGTTAGCTTTGCTAATACTATTAGATCAGAAATGCTATTCATAAAAGAAAGGCCTGCTACACAAGCACGGTTTTTCCAAAATGTCTTTACATTAGGAAAAATAGGCTGAGAGTTCCATCGAATAAGAGCTGGTATTGTTGCTAGTAGTGCAACTGCCCCATGGTAGCTAAATCCAAAAAAAGATATTAATGAGGACTCCATACATCCAGCCATTTGGACAATCTTCCGATTACTCCAAAATGAAAATCCATTTTTTATAGAGTTATTATTTTTATCTAACGCTATAGCAGACGAGTTTATTTTATAATTTGCTTTTTCTTCTAAAGCATTAATTTTATGCTTTATAGCTGCAAGGGTACGTTGCCATACAGGGTTTAAAGCAGACAGTGGAATTGAATAAAGGCTAGACATAAACTTTTTATTCCATTTTATTATAAAGCACTATAGCTGTTTTGCAAAATCACTGTAGGTAATAGACCCTTTGCTATGCCAACCAATTTTTGCGTTATAGAGACCATGTCAGCGGTAGTCTTGACATTTTGAACATCTTGTCTTAATTGAGGAAACTTTATCCCGTTTAATCGTGTACAAAAAATTTGTATGCGATATAAATAACGAGTTAATAATCTTTTAAATTGAGGAATGCTCTTTTCCATAGTTTTATGGATTAGATAGTTTCCTGATACCATACCAAACACCCCAGCAAACACACCCATTGCCGATATACTAGCCCCTGTCCAATAACTATACCAGATCTCATTAACTTCCTTTTTTCGACCCAAAGACGCTACTACAAATGGAGTAAATAAAACACCTATTGCTAAATGGTAAACAACACCTGCAGTTGCAGAAATGGTAAATCCAGTATACCTAATTCTTGGAACTAGCGACTCATTGATAAAATTTCTCTCTTCTGGTTTTTGGCAGCAAATATCAAAAAAATTATGCAACACAGTTATAGCTAATCCATATATGTTATGAGAGGTTAAGATCCAGCGTATAAGTTTTTCTTCTCTAGAAGATTCTACAGCTTCATCTAGGGGTAGAGGATCAGTGTTAGCAGGTATAGAATGTAGAACTGGTAATAATATAGTTTGTAGGTCAAGACCTGCATTGATTCTAGCAAATAAGCTTAAAGGAACAGGTGGAGCTTCTACTTCTTCATGCACTGCTTCAATAGATTCCGCAGGAAAAGTTGTAGTTTGTAAGTTAAGTCTAGCAACTTTATCAACTAAAGTTTCTGTCTTTTGATTACTTTGTTCTTTCTCTATATGACTAAGGTGAAAAGGCAACCGACTTGCAGCAACTAAGTTAGGGTATACATAAGAAAATCTACTTCCTTTTATAGTTTTTACAGGCTTAGGTTGCTCAATCGATGTTAAAACTCTTGTATCTAATCTAGCGCTTATAGCAGTTGCAGGTAAGAACTTATTGAAACTGGATAGATTCAAACTTCCATTATATAATCCTACAGCTCTTTCGAATACGTATGAGCCTTTAGGAATAGGTGGCGGATTCATAAGAGCAAGTATATTTTGTTTTTTATTATTATTAAAAAAAATCCCAGAAAATATAGCCATAAAACCTCTTTTAATCAAAATTAATTATAAATTATAAACTAATTGTAAATAAAAATAAATAAAAGATATAAATTTAAAATTAATTGATATTTTTATAAATTGAGGTTTATACAGAAAATTATTGAAAATATTTATATTAAAAAGCGCCAATAGATCATTAGCGCTTGTTAAAAACGGAGGAGGTAGGATTCGAACCCACGGTCGGTTGCCCGACTGCTGTTTTCAAGACAGCCGCGATCGGCCACTCTGCCACTCCTCCTTAAAGATTTAGGAATTATAACGAATACGTTTTAATTTTCAAGCAAACTGATTTAAAAACCGCAAATTGTTTTCGGTGAACAGTCGAATATCCTTAACCCCGTAAAGAAGCATAGCAACTCTTTCAATACCCATTCCCCAGGCATATCCGGAATATTTTTCTGGATCTATGTTCGCGTTTTTAAGAACTTGCGGATGTACCATGCCAGCTCCTGCAACTTCTAACCAGCCAGTATGTTTACACAACCTACACCCTTGCGCTTTGCAAGAAGTGCAAGCAATATCTACTTCAAGTCCTGGTTCTACAAAAGGAAAGTAACTAGGACGAAAACGTGTTTGAACAGATGAACCAAAGAGCTTTTTCCAAAATTCATCCATCGTAGCTAGCAGATCTGCAAATGTGACTTTGCAATCAATGTACAAACCTTCTACTTGATGAAAAAACACATGTGATCTGCTGCTAATTGTTTCATTGCGATAAACGGTTCCTGGAGCAATAATTCGAATAGGTGGCGTATTTTCTTGCATTACCCGTAGCTGCGTATTAGAGGTATGCGAACGTAGTAATAAATCTTTTGTAATGTAAAAAGTATCCTGCATATCTCGGGCTGGGTGATCCGGAGGAAAGTTTAGCCCTTCGTAATTGTAGTAGTCGCTATCTATATCAGGGCCATACTGCACAGAAAAACCCATATTACAGAACAAATCTATAACCCTATCTAAAGTTAATTGTAGTGGATGTCTTCTTCCTATGAATCCCCTTCTTCCAGGGATTGTCACATCTATTTTCTCTTCAGATAAGCGTTTGGTTTGCTCTACATTAAGAAAGCTTTCAAGGCCATTTTGACAAAGCTTTAAAATTTCTTCTTTAAGATCATTAATCTCTTTTCCTACTATAGGTCGAAGATCTTTTGAAACCTCTTTTAGTTGTTGCATTATGTGTTGGATTAAGCCCTTTTTTCCAAGGTACTTTACCTTTAACAATTCAACATCTTTGCTGTTTTTAATTTGTGATAAATCAGATTGAAATTGCTTTTGAATAGAAGAAATTGTATCACGCACAAAAAAAATCCTTCTAGATATGCGCTTGTTTGAAAACAAGCGCTTTTAAGAGAAAATAAAAACTAACAAAATGCAAGCTTAGCAGCATTTGCAACAGCGGCAAATCCCTTAGGATCGCTTTCTGCCATTTCAGCAAGTCTTTTGCGGTTAATCTGACAATTAGCCAGTGACATACCATGAATGAGCTTACTATAAGAAATCCCGTTTATTTTTGCCCCTGCACTAATACGAGTAATCCATAAACTGCGGAATTCTCTTTTCCTCAGTTTACGGTGACGATAATTAAAAGCTTCTGCTGACAATACCGCATCTTTTGTCAAACGAAGGTGATTTTTGCGATCTCCAACAAATCCCTTAGCACGTTTGAATAATCTTTTGCGGGAACGCTTGGAAGCCACAGAATTTGTGACTCTAACCATATAGATTCTCCATTATTTTTTAAATTCTAAAGGGTAATTCACCCTACTCCCATTAAACGAGCATACATTTTCACCTGACCTTGATCTACTAATGCTGGTCGATGCAATTTACGTTTGCGTTTGGAAGATTTTTTTGTCAGTATATGGCGACATCCAGGACGCCGGCGAACTAGTTTCCCAGTTCCGGTTACCTTAAATCTGGCGCTTACTGCTTTTTTTGTTTTCATTTTCGGCACAGCTTACCCCTTTATTCTTAAACTATTTTACTGCTTTTTTTTGCAGCCCCTGGCGCTAATACAACTGATAAACTACGCCCGAGCATTTTAGCCGGAGCTTCAGGAGTAGCTATATCGGAAAGATCTCCGCACATTTTTAGAACTGCCTTTTGGGCATATTCAGGACGAGCCATTTCTCTACCGCGCAATGTGCAAGTGAGTCGAACTTTATTTCCTTTAGAGATAAACTCACGTGCATGTCTTAACTTTACCATGATATCGTGGTCATCTGTATTTGGTTTAAGTTTGATTTCCTTTACCTTAACCTGATGCTGCGACTTTTTTTGTTCTTTTTCTTTTTTCGTTAGTTGATAACGATATTTACCATAATCGATAATTTTACAAACAGGAGGAGCCGCATTCGGAGCGATTTCCACCAAATCCAGTCCCATTTGTTCTGCTTTTGTCAAAGCTTCAGCTAATGACAAAATCCCTAATTGATTTCCTTCTTTATCAATTACACGCACTTTTAAAGCACGAATTTCTCTATTGATTCTCAGATTCAGAGTTCTTACCCCCAGTTGCCATTTGTATCCGTGTAAACAAAGCATCTAACGTTATGCCCTGTTCTTGATTTAAGCCTGACTCATGCAAAGTAAGCGTATTTGTTAACCGCTCCTTTTCGCCAATAAGCACAATATAAGAAATACGTGCTTTAATTGCCTCATAGAAACGCTGTGCTAAAGAAACGCTATATTGATAATTCATTAATACTTTAATGCCTTTTTGGCTCAATTGAGAACAAACAGCTTCAGCGTAAACCCTGCTTTCAGAATTAACTACAATAATACGTATATTTTCATTAGTTAACCAAAAAGGCAGCTTACCTCCTGTTTGTTCAACAAGCAGTCCCAGCATTCTTTCTAAATTACCAAACATAGAGCGCAAAAGAATTGCTTCTTGATCGCTCTTTAAAATGCTTAAAAAAGGCCCACACCACATTCTCTTTAAGCTGTCTGCAATGTGTATTTCTATGCGTTCTATAAAATCAGAGTGGCCTTTTTTCTCTATACGATAGTCTAACTGCAATTCCTTTAAAGCCATTTGCATGATAGATAAACGCATATCACTTTTTTCTCTAATTTTGCTATGAGAACTGCGTAAAATAATTTCGAACTCAAAACCCAAGATTTTAGGGATTTTTAAAATGAATTGCAAGGAAGAAATGCACTGTTTTAATAAGTTCTCTTTCAAACAAAATAAGTGAGTGGAATCAGTCAAATAACAAAAAGGCTGAAAAAGCCCTTGCTGCATATCGCTAGAGTCTGGGTTTAAGACCCAGGTAAGCTCTGCTAACTTGTTCATCTTTTTTTGAGAATTTTGAAAGACCTGCTTATGATACGCAGATACAGGGTTCAAGCTGTTTATAGTTGCTGGCAAATAAGGAGAAGTAATGAATTCAACATTTTCCTTGAAAGATTCTTTTTTCCAATAATTTATCAAAAGCTCTTTCATAGCTTCTGCTTTAGGCAGCCAAACCCACCCTTTCTGGTTTTCCAAAGGCATAAAAAGCTGCATATCGCAAATCAGTTGAAGATGATTGTGCTCTTGCCAAAATAAACGCTTCTGTTTGTAAGAACTATTTGCCACGCCAACAATCCGAACAAGACCTGGAATTGAAGAGCAAACTATAAAAGATTCTTTTAATTTTGCCGTAAATGCAGTTCTATTCTTAGGAAGATGAAGATGAGAAACCCATGTAGCAAACTCTCCTATTTGTCCCATGGTCACCAAAGAAGATGAAGTCTTTTTTAGCTTTTCAGCGATTAGATACTGCTTTTGGTGCTGCATCCACAAAGCAGCGTTACTGGGTGTCATCTCAAGAGATTTTAAAACCCTATCTTCTTTATGAATCATCCTCATTCTGTCTTCAATAACCCCTAAAAGATGGGGTTCAAAATCGAAAGGAAAAACGATATCACAGAAAAAACAAGCCCCTGTCCCTTGACCCTCTACTAAGAGAGCCTTTGGAAACAGCTCTACAACAGCTGCTGCTAAAAGCAAAGAATTGATTTGATTTTCAGTTATATTGTTATTTTTAAACATAGAAAGCTTGGGATATAGCTGACTCGAACAGCCGACCTCCACGATGTCAACGTGGCGCTCTAACCAACTGAGCTAATACCCCATTAATATGGTTTAGATTCCCAAACATGATACCGAAATGATTGATTTCTAATCAACTTCTTTAAAACAACTTATTTCACCTAAGAGAAGGCAGTTGCTTGAATCTCCTTTTAGATTTACACTCAAAAGCATCTACTTATCCCAAAAGATTTTCATGGCTTTTTTACCCCTACACTCTCACCTAGAACTGGCACGGTTTTACTGGAAAATGGTCTTACAACCAGAAGATTGGGCTATTGATGCAACCTGTGGAAATGGCAAAGACACTTTGCAAGTAGTAAAATTTTCTTTAGAAGGGATTATCTGTCTAGACAAACAACAAATCGCTATTGAGAATACCTCTACTTTATTAAAAAATCATTTACAAGAAGACCAGTATAAAAAAATTCATTTATTTTGCACATCTCACATTCATTTTCCTGCTCTTGCCTACAAACATCCTATACGCTTAATTATATACAATTTAGGATACCTTCCAGGCACTAACAAAAAAATTACCACTACTACAGAAGATACATTGAAAAGCCTTAACTCCGCTCTTGAGCTGATTATGCCAGGCGGTCTAATTACCATTTGCTGCTACCCAGGTCATGCAGAAGGAGCTAAAGAGCAATCCTTCTTAATACAGAAAGCACAAGAATTACCCTCCACCCAATATGCTATTTGCCATCATACCTGGCCAAACAAACACGCATCTGCTTCTTTGTTATTGATTCAAAAAAAAAATAGTTATTAAATCATTTCTTGCATCTCTCTTGTCTATTCTTTAGCTAAAACAAAAAGCAAGAAATGATAAAAAAAAGTTTACACCTTAAAAATAATAATATATCTATTTTATTGAAGAGATTTATAGAGGAAAAAGAAAAAACCACAAAATAAAAAATAATTAACAACAAACAATAAAGATATTTATTAGTATTGATTTCTAAATAAATTAGAAATAGAATTAAGTGTGCGGTTAATTATACTTAATTAAGATTAATAAATAAAACAATTAATTAATATGACACAAAAAATTACTTATTTAAGCTTACATTTTAAGCTACAATCTCTTTCTGAAGAGATCGGACGTTGCTTTATTTCCCCTAAAGCATACGAATATTTTTCTAAGCAACTAGCTGCTATAGAAAAGGAAATTCAAAATTTATATCAAATAGATCTTTCCTTTGCTAAGCATTCTAAAGAAATTCTCATTAGTCTATACAGACAACTTGAGGATCGTTTAGTAGAGCAAGAAATTAGTTTAATCAGGCATAGATCTGAAGAACTAAAAGAACAAGTTACTCGTAAAGCAATCCGTATTTTAAAACAACAGATTCATGATTTTGAATACCATCACCGCCCTGCTGTTGCTGACAGACAAGTAGTTGCAGAAGCTAAAGTGATTCTTAAGCAAGCAGAAAAAAATCTCAAAAAAAATAAAAGACCTTCTCATTTGAATTGGTTTTCCAAGCAACAGACCTTGCTCTATTTAGGGTTTTATATCGAATATACAGAGGAATTATTTGAAATTGCAGCTCTGTTATATAACGACCAGAGTAGTCAGGCAAAGCACCGTTTTAACCTTTTACCTGAGGAATACAAAAAACGCGTGCGCAGAAATATGGAATTCTTAAATACAAAAATTTTTGAAAATAGTTTTGAGACTATCCAATGTTTAATAGGAACTGCTCGGGAGTTAGTTGGTACACATGAAGGGTTTCCCACTAAAGAAGAAGTTGATGAGATATTCCTTGAATTATTTGAAATTTTAGATCAAGAAAAAGCGATAGGAGCTCCTTGCATGTTTAAATCAAAAGCTTTTGTAGGATAAGTAATGTTTTTAGCCTCTTGCATAATATAAAAACTGCCACAGACAACTGTTAACTCATTTGCTTGAGAAGCAATGCTAAAAGCTGCCTTAACTCCTTCTTCTATACTCTGATGGCAAGTATAAAAGGAGGAAGGCGCATCTTTTAATATGAAAGAGAGATCTTCTATAGACGTTAACCTATCATTTCCTTGGACTAAATGAACGTGTACTGCAACAGGAGCTATTAATTCTAAACAACTTTCATAATCTTTATCTTTTGAGAACCCTACTACAAAACGCAGGCGCCTTTGAGGGAAAAAGTAATGCAGTGCTTGCAAAAGGTAAAATACAGCTTCTGGATTATGAGCTGCATCAAAAATTACTTCCTCGCATATTTCAAAACGACAACTAGGCCGCAGAATAAGCGCTTGATCTATAGCTTTTTGAGTTACTCTAAAATCGGTTTTAAGTTGCTCTAAGGCTCTCTTTGCTATTTCACTGTTTTCTTCATCGAAAAAGTGAAAAACTTTATTCACGTAATAAACAGGGCAATTCAAAGCACAAGCATGATTATAAATAGATTGAAAACGAGCTCTAGGCCCCAAAACAACAGGAACTCTGGGTTTTAAAATACCTGCTTTTTCAAAAGCTATCTTCTCTAAATTTTGACCTAAGAGCTGCATGTGCTCTTTGCTAATAGAGGTAATAACCGTAAGAATAGGAGACAATACATTGGTAGCATCCAACCTACCACCTAATCCCGTTTCAATAACTGCTATGTCTACACGCTTTTCACAAAAAAATTCAAAAGCCAAAAAGGTCATAAATTCAAAAAAAGAGAGATTTAATCCTAGCTTTTGACATACTTGAAAAAGCTTTTCCACACCACAGACTATTTCTTCTTCAGAAATGAATTCTGAGTTAATGCAAATCCTCTCACGAGGAGAGCTAATATGAGGTGAAGTATATAATCCAACACGATACCCAGAATATTCTAAAGCTTTAGCTATCTTCATAGATACAGAGCCTTTTCCATTGGTTCCTGCAATATGAATAGTAGGGTATGTGCTTGTAGGACAAGATAGTGCCTTATGCAAAGATTGCACATTTTCTAGATTGCAAATTTTTTCTTTTGATGGGGGTATTTCCAAAAGATGTTTGAGTATTCTTTTATAATTGGACATATTTTTCATAATACATTTTGAAAAATCGAAAAGAAAGTATCTCTATCTACCCATGAACAACCTAAAGGCAAATAACTTTTTATACTTCCATGATAATCAGATCCTCCACTTATTAATAAACCTTTGGATTTAGCCAGTTTAATCCATCTTTTTTCTTGTGCAGAAGAAATTTTTGCATAATAGCATTCTATTCCATCAAAGGGTAATTTGAATAGATTTTTTACAGAAATAGATCGCGACAAGAGATGAGGATGAGCTAGAAAAACTTTAGCATGAGCTTGGTGAATTAAATCCATTGTTTCTTCTATCCGAAGTAGTTCTCCTCGATAAAAACAAGGTTTATTATCTCCTAGATAAAGAGTAAAGGCTTCTTGTATAGAATTCACATAACCTTTTTTTATCATTAATTGCGCAATATGAGGACGTCCAAGAACTACCCCTAAACTACTGAGCTCTTCTTGATCTATAAAAATTTTCTTATCCTGCAATTTCTCTAAAATCACTCGATTACGCTGAGTTCGATTAAACTGTTGCTTTGTGCAGAGCATTTCAATAATGGGATTAGCTAAAATAAAATCATAAGCTAATATATGAACACTTTGCCCTTCGAAGCTGCAGGAAAATTCTACCCCGGTACCTAAAAGAATCCCAAGCTCTTTAGCAATAGGAATGGCAGTTGCATAGGCAGCGGTCGTATCGTGATCTGTAATTGATAATCCCTGCAGACCTATACTCTTTGCTTGGTATAACAACTCTTCAGGACTACTTGTCCCATCGCTACATTTTGTATGGCAATGTAAATCAGCGCGAAACATCTAAACAATATGGGATACAAAGAATTTCCATCTTTAGATCAACCCCCTCTTTTTCTTTTACTGTCTGCTGAACAAGGCGTATTAACGCGCAGACTTGATTAGCGGTTGCCTTTTTTTTATTAACGATAAAGTTTGCATGCATTAAAGAAACCTCAGCATCTCCTATACAAGCACCTTTAAGACCACATTTTTCAATGAGAGCCCCTGCTGATAACTTATCGGGATTACGAAATATACATCCCGCTGATAAATCTTTATAAGGCTGTGTTTTGATTCGATGACCTATGAAATCAAGCTGTTTTTTCTTTGCATCTTCTGCTTTAGTTAGCTTAAACTTCGCTGCTACAATTGCACCTTTTCGACCTTGAAAAGAAGAAAATCGATAAGAGAAGTCTATCTGGTCACGAGATAAAACCTCTATTTCACCATTTTGCCCAATAAAGGTAACCTCTTGTAGGCAATCTGCTGTTTCAGAAGAAGAAGCACCTGCATTCATGTAGATCGCTCCTCCAACAGAGCCTGGAATCCCTGAAGCAAACTCTAAGCCAGACAAACCCTTTTTTGCTGTTTGAGTTCCTAAATAAGAAAAACTATAGCCTGCACCAACAGATACAACCTCTTGTTCAACTAGGCAAAAACCAATTTTATTTAAAATAACAAGCCCTTTAAACCCATCGTCGTGAAATAGACAATTTGAGCCTTTGCCTAAAATGAAAAAATCTCGGTTGCATGTAAAACAATAACGTAAAACCTCTTGCATTCCTTCTATAGAATCTATTGTAATAAACTCATACGCTGGGCCGCCTATTTGGATTGTTGTATAATCTTTTAATAGTTTCCCAGATTGAAGTACTAGCATGGTTTTATAGATCGATAAACGCTGTCTAAAACAGCGTTGATAAAATTAGCTGACTCTTTTGTAGCAAATTTACGAGATAAGCGAATGGCCTCGGAAATGGTTATTTTAAAAGGCAGATCTGGGCAATAAAGCAGCTCATAAATGCCTAAACGCAAAACATTATATTCAACCTTAGGTATGCGGTGTACCTGATAATTCTGTGCGTGCTCCTTTATCAATGCATTGATCTCCTCTTCTCTAGCTGTAATTAGCTGCTGCATGGCATATGCTTCACGAACCACTTTTTTTGTAACGGCAACCTTTTCCATAATCATAGCCATTATATCTTCTAGTGGGCATTGACTAAAATCAGCACTATAAAGAAGTTGAAATACAACCTCTCGAAACTTACGCGGGAAACTCATTGATGATCAACCTTAGAGGTAAAATATAGATCATCCATAGTAACAGATTACTTAGTTTGCTACCATTCTTTAAAATTAAAAAAAACTATAAGATTTAACACCTCAATTACTTTCCCTTAAAGCTAACGGGGTATATCAAATAAAATATTATGTTAACAAGAAAATACTTATTGAATCTGTCTACTTTTCTTGTTAACCTCGATTGTTCTTAAATTTTTCATAAAAGGATTGTTTTGTTAGGGATTTTTTTAGATACAGAAACCAACGGTTTAAGCTCGCAAAAACATAAAATCATAGAAATTGCTTTTCAAATCATTGACCTTACAACAGGTACTTGCAAAGATTCTTTTGAATCAGTCATTGCCATTAGCCCACAAGATTGGCAAAAAAGTGATCCTAAAAGCCTAGAAGTTAACGGTTTCAATTGGCAGATGGTATGTCAAGGACTACCCTCTCAATTGGTTGCTCAACAAATACAAGATTGCTTTGCTAAAAATCAAATTACCCGAGGCAAAGCTGTTTTTATTTGCCAAAACCCTTCTTTTGACCGCGCTTTTTTCTCTTATCTTATTGATCCTGAATTACAAGAATCTCTTCTCTTCCCCTATCATTGGTTGGATTTAGCTTCCATGTATTGGGTAGAATCAATACGCAAAGCAAAAGAGGGTCTAGGGTCTTTTCCTTGGGAAACAGGCTGCTCTAAAGATGCCATTGCAAAGGCATATTCCCTTGCAGGCGAACAACAGCCACACCGAGCTATGAATGGAGTTCTGCACCTTCTATTATGTTATAAAGCGATTGTAGGCTTTCCAAATATAAGTTAGAGATTATGGTACAAAAACGCGGACAATTTTATCTATATCCGTAGTATTGTACCAAAATCATTTTTAAGAATTTGATAATAATGTCAGGCGACTGACCATTAAAACAAGATCTTGAATTTAGAGTGTGGATGCTAGAAACTGTTCGAGACATATTTTCGAGGAGATTTCTATGAGCCAGCCAAAAGGCAAAATACCAAAGCATATAAAACAAAAGACATTCAATCATCCAGGCACCGACAGTCAAATAATTTTAAATCTTTGCAAGATAAAAGACCCTCGCCAACCATCCTGTAATTTTCATTACTCGCTAGTTACAGTCCTATGATCTTGCTACCCTTTCCTAGACATAAAGAACATAGACAGTAAATAATAATAGCTTAAGAAAAATAAGGGTCTATGAAAAATCAAGAAAAATATAACCGTGAGTTTAAAATAAACACTGTAAAGCTATGTCGAGAAAGCAGTAAGTCTATGAGCGAAATCGCTCATGATTTAGGTGTAGCCAAATCTACCCTTTACGCGTGGATCCAAGAGTATAAGGAGCATGGAGAAGACAGTTTCCCTGGATCTGGGATATTAAAGCCATGCAATGAAGAATTA
>NZ_CAAJGQ010000002.1 GCF_901000775.1 Candidatus Rhabdochlamydia sp. T3358 | reverse complement strand
TATCTCGTTCCTGACGATGACGAGCCTTTAGGATGTCTTTTGCATTTTGTGTTAAAAAGCTTGATGTAGGTTGCATATGAGCAGGGATCTTAGCAGAAGATATGAGAAAATTTCAATGAATTGATTATCTGTAATGTCTTTTTTCTAATGCTGTTGAGTTTATAGATCGTTTTAAAGAAGCTTTTCCTAAAAGACGAGAGAGTATATGGATCCCTGTGAAGAGAATTATGGTTGGTAGAATTTTTTTAGCAATTCTAATAATTTTATGCTCGGTATTCCGTATTTCTGTGTTCCATGTATAGATAACAGGCAAGCATTCGCTTAAAGAGAACTCTTGTTTGGTTGTTGAAAAATAATTGGGGTCGTTATAAAACGCCTCTTCCCTACATAAAATAGTATTTTGAAGTAAGAACACTTCATTGATAGAATGAGCAAGACGTTCTTCTTCTTTATATTTCACGTATTTAATAGAGTTGTCATCAGTAAGAATGGGATACCATTCCAATAAACGATTTACAATCTCTTCTTCTGTAAAAAAATCAGCAATAGGAATTTGAGCTTTAATGCTATTTTCGCCCCTTACAAAAATGCATTCAAGCTTATCATTATCGTAAATAAGATAAGCCTTATCTCCTTCTGCTAAATCCCAAGTATGGACTATGTTTTCTTTCTGCGGCGATACCGCTTGTGTTTGTGGTATGTATAAATTATTGCTGCTTGAAGCTCTAGAAATCGTCATTTTATCTCTTTAAAAAATTTAATTTAACGGGACTTTTAGATTCTCTTTTAAGCCTTGTCTTACAAGTTTCCTAGTTAAAGAGTAAGTATATTAATTGTTAAATAAAGATTAAGTCAGCAAAGTTTTTTTTTATTGTGATATTGCAATGACCTGCTCCCCAAAAGCTGATCCATGCTAAAATAGACTCCTTTAAATAAAGAGCAAGAAACCAATGAAAAACAGCTGATTTACTGAGGAACAAATCATTCAGATACTTAAAGAAGTAGGAAGAAGGATCCATAGGAACGTATTATGCATGGCGTTTAAAATACTCTGGATTAGAATTACCTGAAATTAAAACAACTACGTATACTCACAGCATAAAATGAGTGAGCGGAGAGCTTGTGAGCTTATACATGTGTCAAGGTCCAGCTATCGCTATAAAAAAGTTAAAAGCAAAAATAAAGAGATAAAGAGCAAATCAAAAGAAATAGAGTTAGACAAAGTTAAGAGATATTTGTGGAATAGAATAAGCAGAATAGCGGCAGTCGGGCTCGAACCAACGACCTACGGATTATGATTCCGCCGCTCTAACCAGCTGAGCTATGCCGCCGAGAAAAATAGCGGGGGAAGGATTCGAACCTCCGGCCTTTGGGTTATGAGCCCAACGAGCTAACCACTGCTCCACCCCGCGATAAAGAAAGTATGAGTTTAACGCGCTTGTGCTTTTAGCTCAACAACATTTTGCAAAAGATCGATAGTTTTTTTAGCCGCTCCTTGCATAGGAGAGCTGTTTTGAGAAATAGATAAAGGAAAAGACAGTAGTTTGGAGATTGTTTCAACTAGGCTATCTAAGGTAATCTCCAGACCTGATTGGGATTGAAGGATTTGTTGTTGTAAATCCTTTTGAGTATGCATGTGTGGCCCAAAAAGCACAGGTGTTCCAACCGATACGGGTTCAAAAATATTATGTCCTCCAATATGAGAAACAAAGCTTCCTCCTACAATGGCAAGATCAACTATTTGATATAACTTGGTAAGCTGCCCCATTTGATCAATTAAAATTACCTGCTCCTCTCCTGTGATTTGGGAAGGATTAGATGAAAGAGCGTAAGAGTAGTTCTTTTTTTGTAACAGAGAACCTACGTTTTGAAAGCGCTCAGGATGCCGAGGGGCTATCAGCACTTTTAAAGTGGGAAATAGCTGCCAGAGTATATCTAGTTTTTCAAGTAACCATTTCTCTTCTGGATCATGTGTTGAAGCTAGGATGATTGTCTTATTAGCTAACTTTAGCTGGGCTTTTAAGTCGTTTTTTTGAGAAAGAGACAAAAGGTCTGGCTGAACATCCCATTTGAGATTACCTGTTATGTGAATTTTATGGGCATCAGCAAGATGAGAAAATCTCTTAAAATAGGTATCGTTTTGCACTAAAAAAAGATCAAATAAAGAAAACAGCTTCTGTGTAAAATAGGAAAAAAACTGAAACCTTTTATAAGAGCGTTCTGATATTTTTCCATTCACTAGTACAACTTTTCCGCCTATTTTTTTTACATGGTAAATTAGGTGAAACCAAAAATCACTTTCTACTAAAAAGAGAGTACTGGGAGATATTTGCTTTACTAAGCGACTCATAACCCATGAAAAATCCAAGGGAAGAAAAAAGTGAGCTTTTGCTTGAGGTAAGCTTTTTTTAGCTTCCATGTGCCCTGTGCAAGTGGTATTGGAAACCACAATTTGCGCACCAGGAAAGGCTTGTTGCAGCTGAGTTACTAAAGGGACAGCAGCTTTTGTCTCCCCTGCTGATACAGCGTGAATCCAAATCACAGGTGCAGAGGAGAGTTGTAGATGGGGAAATTTTAGCCCTAACCTGTATAAAATCGTTCCCTTATATTTACCCCAAGAGAGAAGGAACTTAGGCATTGCAAATAGTCCTAGTAATATAAGACAGGTATTGTAAAAAAAGCTAAACATCGCACACAAGGTTAATCAGTTTATTAGGAACAAAGACTACTTTAGTAATCGGTTTATGTAAATATTTTATGATCTGCGGTTGTTTTTGTAAAAAAGACAGCAGTTCCTCTTTAGTTTGTTCTTTAGGCAAAGACCATTTTCCTCTTACCTTACCATTTATTTGTACTACATATAAGACTGTTTCTTCTATTAGGTAGTTTGGATCAAAAATAGGAAATGGCTGATAGGTTAAGCTTTTTGTTTCACCTAAATATTCCCATAGCTCCTCTGCAATGTGAGGAGCAAATGGATACAATACTTGAACAGCCATTTTTAACGCTTGTTTAGGATAAGAAGCAAGTGGTGAAAAAGCATTGATAAATTCCATCATTTTAGCAATAGCCGTATTGAACTGCATGGCTTCTATCTCTTTTTCAACCTGATAGACCAATCGATGGGATAACTTCAATCCTTCCGCTGTATCTTCTTCACAAACTTTATCTGAAGTAACCAAATCGTAAAAGCGATTTAAAAAACGGTAACATCCGTTTACAGCATCGCTATTCCAGAGTTTTTCTTTATCAAATGGGCCCATAAACATCTCATAGAGCCGAAGGGAGTCAGCTCCATATTCACAAATGATATGGTCTGGTGTTACCCCATTAAGTTTTGATTTGGACATCTTTTCTATTTGAGAATGCAGAGGTTCTTTGGTATCTAGTTTAAAAAAGCTACCATTTTCTTCAGAGACATCGTCTGGTGCTACATAACCACCTTGGTTTAACTGATAAGATCTAGCTGAAACAAGACCTTGATTGCGCAAAGTTTGAAAAGGCTCAAGCGTGCTGACAAGGCCGCAGTCATAAAATACTTTATGCCAAAAACGCGCATACAAAAGATGAAGCACTGCATGCTCTATTCCCCCAACATACAAATCTACTGGCATCCAATATTTTTCTGCTTCTTCACTCCATGGTTTATCTGGATTATGAGGATCGCAAAAGCGTAAATAGTACCAACAAGATCCTGCCCACTGCGGCATAGTATTGGTTTCTCTTTGAGCTTTTTGATGTGTTTTAGAGTCTGTAATATGTACCCACTCTTTAACTTTAGAAAGAGGACTCTCTCCGGTAGAGGCAGGCTTAAAATCTTTTAACTCAGGAGGACACAAAGGCAGCTCATCTAAATCTAGAACTCGCCTAGTACCATCGGGGAAGTGAAGAAGGGGAAAAGGCTCACCCCAATAACGCTGGCGAGAAAATAGCCAATCGCGCAATTTGTAATTAACGGTTTTTTCTCCTTTTCCTTGGTTTTCTAACCAATGAATGACTGCTTGCTTTGCTGCTTTTAAATCTAAGCCATGTAAATTTAAAGAACCTGAAGAACTATTAATGTATGTCCCTTCTTCTGTCCAACAAAGCTTGCCAGATTGCACATCTTGATCGGTTTCATTAGGTGTGATAACAGCAGTAATGGGTAAATGAAAGATTTTAGCAAAAGCAAAATCTCTTTCATCATGAGCAGGAACTGCCATAACAGCTCCTGTTCCATATCCCATTAACACATAATCTGAGATCCAAATGGGAATATTTTGATCTGTAATAGGATGTCTAGCATATGCACCTGTCCACACACCTGTTTTTTCTTTGTTAAGCTCTGTCCTTTCCAAATCGCTTTTTCCAGCAATATCTTTGCAATATTTTTGAACTTGTTCACGGTAGAGTTCTGTTGTAATTAAGGAAACAAGAGGATGCTCGGGAGATAGCACTAAGTAAGTAACACCAAATAGCGTATCAGGACGAGTAGTAAATACAGTGATTGTTTGCTTTGTTTGTGTTTCTTCAAAGTGAATTTTTGCGCCTTCGCTACGCCCGATCCAATTAATTTGTAATTTTTTTAAATGATCTGGCCAATCTACTAATTCTAAATCTTTAAGTAAACGATCCGCATAAGAGGTAATCTTGAGCATCCATTGGCGCAAAGGACGTCTCTCAATCGGATACCCCCCTTCTTTGGCTTTACCATTTTCCACTTCTTCATTAGCTAAAACAGTTCCTAAAGAGGGGCAGAAATTGACTAGAACCTCTGCTTCATAAGCTAACCCTTTATTGTATAGTTGAATAAAAAGCCATTGCGTCCATTTATAGTATTTAGGATCGCTTGTTGTAATTTCTCTATTCCAATCGTAGCTAAATCCTAGTTTTTTAAGCTGCCGTCTATAGGTATTAATGTTATTTTGGGTAGTGCTTGCTGGATGGGTTCCTGTACGAATGGCATATTGCTCTGCTGGAAGACCAAAGCTATCCCAACCCATAGGATGTAGCACATTAAACCCTTTTTGTCTTTTATAGCGCGCAATGGTATCTGTTGCTGTGTATCCTGTCACGTGACCTACATGTAGCCCTGAACCAGAAGGATAGGGAAACATATCTAAGATATAATACTTTGGCTTGCTAGTATCTATTTCGACCTGAAATAACTGCTTTTCTTCCCAAATTTTTTGCCATTTTTCTTCAATTGCTTCATGGTTATAGTTTTTTTTTGTCATAGTCCTGCCCAATAATTTAACATGCAAGCTTAACGCGAACCCTTATCTTTTGTCCAGTCTTTGGGCTTTTATACATAAGTTGTTTATTTTAAGTTTATTAAATATTAATATCCTTCCTTGCTACAAATCAAACAATCTAGTACTATCTTTGTTGTCTTTTCAAGACTTATACAATAGGTTCTAAAAGCATGTTAGAAATTAGTTTGATTAAAAAAAACAAAATTTGCTTGGAGGATTACAACTACAAGCAAGACATTGAAAACAGGCTGTTGATCTCTCAATTATCTGCCCGTGATCTAGAACTTTTACAGGAAATTCTATATAGTCCTTTAAAAATAGCTTTTCAGGATTTAAGCGAAGCTTTGAGCTGTGAAGAAAAAGAATTAATTCCTAGTGTAAAAAAGTTTATTGAAAGCGGACTGCTCTCTTTAAATGGCTCTGCAATTACCGTTGATAAGGAAAAGCGCAAGTATTTTGCAGCTAGAATAATAGCATTTGACTCCGATTTTAAACCTGGTATGGAATTCCTACAAGGGTTATTGAAAAAAGTTCCTATTCACATTCTTCCTGTTTGGTATAACATCTCCCGAACTTCTGACCGCATATTTGATTCCATTGTAGAAAAATGTTTATTAACCCCCCAGACATTTCAACGGTATTTATCAGCTCTACAGCTTCCAGATCCTATTATGGAAGAAATAATAAAAGATCTTTTAGAAGCCCCTGAATACATGCTTTATGCAAGCAGTCTAATGGATAAATATTCCCTTTCTCAGGAACAATTTCAAACAACTGCACTATTGCTAGAATTTCATCTCGTATGTTGTTTAACCTATAAAAAAATAGATTGTAAATGGGTGGAAGTAATTACATTTTTTCAAGAATGGAAGGACTATTTACTCTTTTTACGTAAAACGCAGCCTCCCACACTTTGTGCAAATTCTGTTGAAAGAGAAAGCTCGCGGGATTTCTCTTTTCTTGAAGATATTACTTTTCTTATATCTTTAGCAAAAAAACAACCTTTTTTCTATAAAGATACACTTGAGTTAGCAAATTGTTTACACTTAAGTACAACAAACAAAAATCATATAAAGTATATTAAACGTTTACTAGAAAAAATAGAGTTATTGAATTTAGCTTCTACTGCGGATAAAAGCCTTTCTTTATTAGATAAAGCTCATGAATGGTTTACCTTAACCAACCCTCAAAAATCCCTATTGTTGTATCGTCATTCTTATGCACCAGAAATGATCGGCTCTTTTAACGAAAGAGTCTTAAGAGATATAGAAAAAAGTGTTTTAAAAGTGGCTTATTCCGAATGGGTTTTATTTGAAGATTTTCTTAAAGGCATGACTACTACTTTAAGCGAAGAATCTAGTGTTATCTTAAAAAAACAAGGCAGAAACTGGAAATATACACTTCCTTTTTATAATTCTAAAGAACTTATTTTGATTGAAGCAATTATTTTAGAATGGTTATCTGAATTAGGGATTATAGAATTAGGGAGCTATCAAAATCATCGTTGTTTTCGTGTAACAGAATATGGAAAAGCTTTCCTTGGATAAAAAACATGTCAAAACATAAAGAATCAGAACTTGTTTCTAATAGACGCGCCTTCTACGATTATGAAATCATAGAAACATTTGAAGCTGGTATTGTTTTATCAGGCACAGAAGTAAAATCTTTGCGCAATCATGGTGGTAGCCTTCAAGAAGCTTACATCTTAGTATCTCAACAAGGAAAAGTTCTTTTAAAAAATGCTTCTATTGCTCCTTATCGCTTTGGAAATATCTTCAACCATGAAGATAAACGAGATCGATTTTTGCTTTTACATAAAAGAGAAATCATAAGATTAAAAAACCTATCTCAAGAAAAAGGTTTTACTTTAATCCCTCTTTCCATGTATCTGAAAAATGGATTTGTTAAAGTTAAAGTTGCCTGCGCAAGAGGTAAAAAAAATTATGATAAGAGACAAGCGCTAAAAGAAAAAGAACACACGAAAACAATTCAACAAGCAATGCGCAATCGCATAGACTGATTTTCCCTTTTTGATTATGCTTATATCTTAAGTTAAGGAGAAGTATATCATGAAAGTCGTCATTACCCGAATAGAGCTTGTCAATCTAGTTGGTAAGATTCAAAGCATAGTCCCCGTAAAACCAACCATTTCTATTTTATCTAATATTTTGATAGAAGCTATCGATGATCAGCTCATCTTAAGCGTAACAGATCTTACTGTAAGTGTACGAGCTTATGTAGAAGCAAAAGTTTTGGAAGAAGGAGCTATTACACTTCCTGCTAAGAGGTTTTTTCAATTAATTCGAGAGCTAACCGCTGTGCAAGTAGAAATCCACGCTCTTTCTTCAGAAGTAGCTTTGTTAAATGCCGGGAGCTCTCACTTCAGAATCCAGGGAATGCATAAAGATGAATTTCCTAAATTTCCCAATCTATCAGAAGGAATACAACTAACCCTACCTTCTGCTCAACTCAGTCACCTGTTGTCACGTACTTCTTTTGCAGCAGCTCGCGATGATAGCAAACACGCCCTTAATGGAATTCTTTTACAAAACGTAGAAAATACTATTGTTTTTATTGGAACAGATGGAAAACGTTTAGCAAAAAACAAGGTAAAAATCGATAAAATCTCTTCTGATTCAAGCTCTTATATTATTCCTTTAAAAGCTATTGAAGAAATGATTCGCCTGCTTGATAGTAAAGAGGATGATCCTGTTATATTAACTCTTATGCCTGATAAGATCGCTGTTGAGTTTAAATCGACGACTCTTATTAGTAAATTACTCTCAGGTCAATATCCAGACGTTAGTCGCGTTATTCCTGAACAAATAGCAACCCCCATTGCTTTAAATCGCGATGAATTGATTTCTTTACTAAGGCAGGTTTCTTTATTTACTTCAGAAAATAGCAATTCCGTGCGTTTTACTTTTACAACGGGAGAATTGCATCTGTCTGCTATGAGCGGCTCTATTGGTGAAGGCAAAGTGCATATGCCCGTCAACTATGGAGGAGAGAAACTAGAAGTAGCTTTTAATCCTAACTATTTTCTAGATATGCTACGACATAGTAAAGATGAATCTGTGCATTTTAGCATTAGCGATCCCTATAACCCAGGACTAATTACTGACTCCACCTCTGCTCAGTTTGTTATTATGCCTATGCGCTTAGAAGTGTAATGTACCTTAAACACCTTATTCTACGTAATTTTCGTAATCATAAGGAAACAGATTTTCATTTTTCTGCTTTAGTTAATCTCATTTATGGAAACAATGGCCAGGGAAAAACAAGTGTTTTAGAAGCCATTTACTTTTTAAGCACCGGTCGTTCTTTTAGAACCCATAATTTAAGCGATCTTATCAGAGAAGGCCAGCAGTACTTTTATCTCGAAGCTCATTTTGTCAAAGATGAACTTCCACAAAAATTACAGGTCTATTACGATCAAACTACTAAACGCATCCAATTCAATCACACAAACTATCCAACACTGACAAATATTATAGGGATCCTTCCTTCTGTTTTATCTCACCCCAACGATCTTGCTTTAATCATAGGAACACCCCATGAAAGAAGACGCTTTTTAGATATTTATCTCTCACAAGCAGATCCTTTATATCTACATCACTTGAGCAGATATTACAAGGCCATGAAACAACGAAACCACGCCTTGCGTGCACAAGAGATACAAACTCTATCAGCATGGGAGCAAATTATGTTCCCTTCAGCCCTATATCTTATAGATAAAAGAATAGAGCTGAGTTCTTATTTATTAGACCCCGCTACAAAATGGTTATCTTTACTCTCTAATAAAAAAGACCTTTTAGATATTTATTATCAATCTTCTCTTACAAAGAAAGATCCTTCTCTTTTACTTAAATGGGAAAAAAATCGACATAAAGACATGCTTTTAAAAGCAACCTCTCTAGGACCTCACCGAGATGATCTTCTTTTTTTACTATCCGGTAAACAAGCCAAGAATTTTTCCAGCGAAGGACAGAAGCGCTCTTTAATCTATGCTTTGAAACTTGCTCAATGGAATTGGATGCAGCAGAAAATAGGCTACTCTCCCCTCCTCTGTATTGATGACTTTGGAATGCAACTAGACCCCGAGAGGCAAGAGAATCTAGTAACCTGTTTTAGTCGATTTAAACAGGTATTTATCTGCTCTGCAAATGTGATTAAAGACAAATTTGCAGATACAACCCGCTCTTTTTGGATAGAACAAGGGGCTATTTTATAAAGAACCTATCTTGAATTGAATATTAATTTTCGCTATGCTGCATGATCTTTTTATTTTTAACCAAAGACAGATGACATGAGCAAGCAAGGATTAAATGAAGAACAGTGCTTGGAAGGATGCAATCCGCTGGATTTTTAGAAGAGCTTCTTAAGATTGCAGAACAGCTAGGATGTATTGATGCCCAGAGACTCTCAGTAGATGGTTTTTTTCCAGAGGACGCGGAGGAGGAGAGCTTGTTGATTATGGGTACAAAATCCAGAGATGAGAAAGAACAAGCGATTCCTCTGCTTAGTAAAGTTGTTCCCTTCATTAAAAAAGTATGGAATCAGGGAAAAGCACCCAATACTTGAAGCAGATAAAGGTTATGACTCAGAGCAAACACGGATCGATGTCCTTTCCTATAAGGTTTTTCCTCTGATAGCACGGAAAAGAAACACCAAGGGATATAAGATAAAAGGTATTTGCTACCTTGAAAAGCAACGTTGGGTCGTTGAGAGAACGATTTCTTGGTTAAAGACAGGCTTTCGTCGCCTTACAGTGCGCTGGGAAAGAAAGGCAGTATATTGGAATGGTCTATTAATGTTTGGACTACTTGGCTATTGGATGAATTTCTTAAGTCGGCAAGTATCTTTAAAACAGTAAATTTAATTCAAGATAGGTTCTTGGAAGTTAAAAGCTTTTAATACTTCTTTTGCTATTTTCTGAATAACATGCCATCTAGGATCTTTTAATATTTCAGCCAATTCATAATCATCAAATATTTGATGCATAGTTTCTTCAAAAAAAGTATAGGGATGCCTCCTCCTTCTACTCAAAGAGGAATATGAGAGCTTCTATCCTAAAATTTTCACAATATTTCATCTAAATTATGAGGATGGATTCTAACTCAGTTTGTTTTGGATTTTTCTACTCAATGAAAAATTTATCTATTAAAGGTTCAAGGATTTTGCCTTCTGAGGTCAATTCATATTTTTCATTGAAACCAACAAGTTGCAACTGTTCTCCGCATAGATCCCGAATCTCATCTGCCTGATCTTCGGAAACTTTCAATGAATATTTACCGTTATATTGTTTACTAGAAGATAGTACCTCTTGATATCTATTTGCTAGAAAAGAAGATTGACAAAGATAATTATACTCATTTTTATTCAATTCAATTTTCAACATTAAGAAGCTCATTATTTAATTTTTCAAATTTCTTTGTGGAAGTTGGATTTACAGAAATAATTTGCTGTGTGTCTGGGTTAATAACAACTTCCGCTTTTTTTCCTATAAATCGTTGACTAGATCTTTCCAAATGATCAATTCTAATCTCTTCGATTTTTAAAGGTGTTTCAAGGGCATCTAAAATAGCTTCTCTTGAAACACCTCTTTCAATAGATCTCCTGTAGAGCATGTTTGGAAAAGCTTATATCCTGAACAGCACGTGGGGTAGTGTTAATGACATTATTAATGCTCCCTTCTATTTTTCCAAAATTCTCAAGCTGAGCAATTTCACGAGCATTAAATCCTAATTTCTCAGCAATAGCAGCAGTTTTAGTTTGAATGACCTCTGCAATTTTTGCGCTCTCCAAACCAGTAACAGATTCCAAAAGAAGAGTTTTTTCAGCAGCTTGCAAACCCTTATAAATTGCACCTAATTCCTGAGCTCCTTTTACACCCTTAGAAACAGCCTTAGCTAAAGCACCTGGTATAAAAATATCAGAAACAACCATGTATGAGGAAGCATCTAGAGAAAAAACATATTTATAAGGATTGTCTGCATTTAGAAGCTCTTCCACGTCATCGGATAAGTCCTCTTCAGATTCATCAGGAAGAATGCCTTCTTTTGCTAAAAGAGCAAGGAAGTGATTGATTTTCTCTAGATCTTCAGAAGTAGATCTTTTTTCGAGCTCTCCTGATTCAATCTCATTAAGAAGATACATGATTTCATCATAGGATAAAATGCTTTCTGTGCGCTTCTCTTCCAAATTGAGTTTCTGTGGGATGAGTGAAGTATCTTGAGGATATACAAGAAAAGAGGGTGTAATGACAAGAAGTAGTGAGTAGATAAAGGCTTTGAGTTTGTGCACAAAATTCTCTAATTTGATAGCTGGTTATTTGCAAAATTACGAACCAGCATATTCTCAAGAGGTTTTAAGATCCAAAAGATAAATGCTCTAGATAAGCAACTCCTAAAGGAAATCCTTTGGCATCCATAGATCTACCCTGTCTTTGAAGGGAAAATTGCTCGAGCATTTTTGAGGCTAGATTCTTGCCCAGTTGTACACCTTCTTGATCAAAAGAGTTGATATTCCAAATGAAACCCTGAAAAACAACCTTATGTTCATAAAAAGCTAAAATAGCTCCCATGGTAAAAGGGTCTAATTTATCAGCTAATAAAATACGATTAGGGCGATTTCCAGAAAAAAAGGTGTTGGGGTTATCGCTTTTTTGTCCAACTGCAAGCGCTATTGATTGAGCAAATAAATTTGCTAATAGCTTTTCTTGAGAGGTGGTTTGTTGATAGAAAACATCTTCTTTATATTGGCTCTCTTTAAATCCAATAAATTCAATAGGAACAATCGTTGTGCCTTGATGAATAGATTGGAAGAAAGAATGCTGGCTATTTGTACCAGGTTCTCCCCAAATAATAGGGCCTGTATCATGTTCAATAAAATGCCCTTCTTTATCAATACTTTTTCCATTGGATTCCATATCTAGCTGCTGCAGATGAGCTGGAAAACGTGATAAGGCTTGTGAATAGGGAATTACTGCAACAGTAGGAAATCTTAAGAAATTACGGTTCCATATTCCCAATAAGGCGGACATTAGAGGCAAATTTGCATAAGGGTCAGAACGAAGTGCTACTTTATCCATAGCATTCGCTCCTTTTAAGAAGTCTAAAAAACGATCCATTCCTAGAGCGAATGCTAAAACAAAAGCACCTACCATAGAAGTAACAGAATAACGGCCACCAATATAATCCCAGATATAAAAACAGTCCATATACTGTTCTTTGTTATCCATTGGACTCCCTTTACCCGTTACAGCTACAAAATGATGCTTTGTAGTGAGCCCTGCTTGCTTAAACTTCTCTCTTGCAAATCGTTCATTTGTCATAGTTTCTAAAGTAGTTCCTGATTTGGAAACAACGACAACAAGAGTTTTTTCTAAATCAACTTGTTGAAAAATACGAGCACCTTCATCTGGATCAATATTAGATAAGAAATGTACTTTATGATCTAGCTTGTGAAAAGCTTCTAAAGCTAAATAAATGGCTTCAGGTCCTAGATCTGAGCCACCAATCCCAATTTGAATAACTGTTGTTATTTGAGATTTTTTTTCCATCTCATCTAAAAAAGAACGGAGTTTTTCTAATTCCTTATACCCCAACTCTGTAGCCTGTTTTGCTTCTGAAGAAGTATTACACTGCTCAAAAAAATCTCGTACTGCAGTATGCATTGCAGGCCTATTTTCACTAGAAAATCCTTTAATAAAATTAACAATCTGTCCATTTTGCATATCTGTCATTTTTTTAACAGCCTGTGTCTCTTCAGCTAATTGGCACAAAACAGAAATGTCCTTTTCACTTACTTTTTCTGTTGCATAAAACAATTTAAGCCCTAATGCCTCTATCATCATACTATCGACGCGTTTAGCGGTTAAGATCCCTTCTTTTGTTAAATCAACTGAATCTTGAGCAAGATCATGTAATTGAACAACTGATGGTAAATGATGAAAAAAAGTCATATTCTACTCTCTTAAATGATATTCATTAAATCAGCGACTATACAATCTATGCTAGTATCTAGTAAAATGTACTTTTCGTTTTTGTAGAAATAACAGTATAGTAAAGTTTTTTATCTATTTTTTTAAATGAAAAGCGGCTTTTTTTTTCAGAAGCCGATTTTTTTTTATACACTTGTTTAAAAAAAGGGAGTGCATACTCACAAGATAGAATTTTTAAGCTACGAAATGTCATATTTTTTTCCTTAATCCTGGTATGTTAATTGTTTAACGCGTTTAAAAAGGCCTTTTTGAAGACACTTTTCACTTCTTATCCCTTTCTCAGAATATCGTTGCAACATTTTTTTTCTTAAGACTTAAAGCTCCCTATGGCCTTCAGCGCGAATATTTTTTCTATTTATATGATCTCTTGATAAACGCTTGTAAGAAAAAAATGAATGGTTTAGGATATCTTATGTTTCATCGGAGCATAGCGCAGTTTGGCTAGCGCACCTGCTTTGGGAGCAGGGGGTCAGGGGTTCAAATCCCTTTGCTCCGATTATTTTCTATTACTAAATTTTATAATAGCTATACTAAATTCAAAAGGCGAATTTATATGGCATTATCAAAAGGTAATCATCCTCTTCTTTATTATAATTTGCTTCACCAAGAGATTAAGGCATGTGCTGAACATGTTTTTGAAATAAGCAATAAAAAAGATGTGAATATAAGCAACGACTATCTTCATGTTGTAGCTAGACTATATGATCTATACCAAATCTCTAAAAAGGTTCAAGTAGAAGAGCGTTATTTATCTTTGGTAGAATTAAAAACCCATTTAGAAAACACCACTCTTTGCTTTGAAAATCAAGAACTAAATACACTGCACTCAATCCGCCTCTCAGAAGCAATTAGCATACTAGCCTTGCCAGAAGGAGAAAAAAAGTGCTTAAATGAGCCTACTTACCATTCTTTAAAAGAGCGCTTTCTTAAATATTTTCTACAAAATATTCAACCAGAGCAAACTCTATTTCGAAAACTAAAAGCTCTAAAAGATTTGTAAAAAATTGAGCATAGATACTTCTTGAGGCAAACATAGACCCTCGCCTTCTACAACCACTCTACCACCTGTTGCACAGAATCCTAGCAATTGCCTTTTTCCTTGATTCGATAATGTTCTAGAAAAAACTAAGATGGTATCCAGTCCATTCCAGAAATAGCTTAATTTAGATTCAGGAATACATCTAAAATCTATCTGCTGCTGTTTTAAATGATTTAAAACAGCATTAATCTGAGCTAACATTTCTTGATCACAGTGAGAGTCAGGAGGCAAACAAATTCCTAAACGCGCTTTCTGATTTAAAAAAGGCAGCTGATTTTTCTTTAGATCTAATAGAACAAACGATTCAAAACACTCTAAAGAAAATTTTTGAGCCAAAAAGGCTAGAGGCTCTTTAGCTTCAATCAGTAAGAGTGCAGCACACTCCTCTGGTAAAAAGACAAGTAGTCTTTGCATAACTTCTGCAAATAATTTAGCAGCATATAACTCATAATAGTGGTCTAGAAAACTAGACGAAGCCCCTTTTAACTCATGTCTATCTGCAGCATTTTGTATAAACAGATCCAGCCATTTAACAAAAGACTCTAGCCAAAGCTCTTTTGGAAAAATTCTAGAAAAATCTGTTGCGCCTTGGTAAAGGACCACCCCAGTCGTGTTTTTCTTAAAATCATTCCAAATTGTCCGGCCAAAATGCTCTATTGCAATCAAGTACGATTGGTTTTTCAAGAAATCCTGAGGAGAAAAGTGCATACTGGAAAAAGAAAAATCAAGATGCCAAAGAACAGAAGATTCTTGAAAAGCTAGAAGTTCCTGTGCTTTCCAATCCAAATCGGCAGATAACCCAGCTGGTAAAATAATTTGTTTTGCCTTAGAAAACGGCATTCTTAACTCTTATTTAAAAAAGGTAAATAATAGACTTGTTTGCCTTTTGCTTTCCATAACTGTTCAAAATAAGAAGAGCCGTAGTTTTCCCAGTGATTAATATAAAAAGGGTTTTCCAAAGAAAAATCCCATTTCTCACTTGAACTCACAGCAGATACGATCTGCTTTACATAATCTAGATGATCGGTAGCAACAATAGTTTCTGCTTGTGGCTTGGCTTTCTTGCTTAGCTCTATAAGAAAAGGCTCCTGCAATAGGCGGTTTCTTGCATGTTTTTCTTTAGGCCAAGGATCAGGGAAATTGATATAGACTCTCTGAAAGCTTGCGTCTGCTACATAATTTTTTGTAAAGGTAAGAGCCTCACCACAAACAATCAATATATTAGTGAGGTTTAAATTTCGCATTTTAGACCAGATTTTACGCACTCTTTCAAATTTTTTTTCCACAGCAATCCAGTTGACTTCTGGGTGGTTTTTAGCTTTTTCAATCAACCATGAACCATTTCCACTGCAGTATTCAATATGAATAGGCAATTGATCTTTAAAAACTTGAGGATTGTACCAGTTTACAAAGCCCCACTCTTTGTGGTTCATGTAATATTGAGGCACAAATAAAATATTTTCAAAAATTAGAGGTCTTCTTTCATCCCAAGAAAAAGGAAATTTTAAGTCTTTTGGTTTCATAGGTTAAGCAAAAATTTGTATGTGTAACTAAGACATGATAACTAATTGTTATTTTGTTGCCTACATCTCTCTTAATTCTCTTGATCTATTCCAATCCAGCTTGATAAGCTAAAAAACAAAGTTAAAAGCATAGCGTTTTTGGAATTTTAAAGGAGATATCCTAAAATGAAATTAAAATCTATTTTAGTTGTCGGCTTAATGCAGCTTAGCGCGTTATATGCCGACCCTGCAGAAGTCGACACCTCGGATCTTGTAACAATTGAGCAGGAATTTTCTTTACTCGATAAAGAATTAAATAGTGTTAAAGAACAACTAATTGCCTTAGAAGAAGATGCTCATTTGGATACTTCATCTATAGCAAGTTCAGAGGAGCCTTCATTTGGACATCTTCAAGAGCCTATTTCTGATTTCCCTTCAAAGATGATGGTGATTGATTTTAAACAGGCATTTTCTGGAGCCCCTCTTATTTATATGCTTTTATTTGGAATGTCCACGTTTGCTCTTTGTTTATGGTTCTACTGCCTATCTTCATTACGCAATAGTACAAAAGTGTCTAAATCTTTAGTCGACACACTTCGCTCTCAAGTAACTCACCATAATTTTGATGAAGCGCTAGGAGTATGTAAACAAGAAAAAACATTGTTTTGTCATTTAGTAGCAACAGGCATTCATTCCAGGCGCTACGGGTTTCCAGTGATGGTTGAAATCATGAAAGCTGAAGGCAAAAGAGTTACCGCAACATTTTGGCAAAGAATTAACTTGCTTAATGACATTGCTATTATTGCCCCCATGCTTGGTTTGTTAGGGACTGTTTTTGGTATGTTTTATGCTTTTTATGATGTCAACCGCTCTATAGAAAGCGTTTCTATGCTATTTGATGGACTCGGCGTTTCTGTAGGAACCACAGTTGTTGGATTGATAGTAGCAATCCTTGCGCTAATTTTGCATTCTTCCGCTAAATATAGACTGGTA
This sequence comes from Candidatus Rhabdochlamydia sp. T3358, assembly GCF_901000775.1. Lineage (GTDB taxonomy): Bacteria > Chlamydiota > Chlamydiia > Chlamydiales > Rhabdochlamydiaceae > Rhabdochlamydia. The sequence continues at coordinate 83,083 of NZ_CAAJGQ010000002.1, read as the reverse complement.
AAAACATTAGTATTAGTAGAGAGTGAAACGCACCAAATAGCCTCTCTTATTGATGCTCAAAACAAGAGTACAAATATATGAGCCTAATCCCTGAAGAAGAACTTAAAAGATACAATCATCTTAACTTAGCTCCTATGATTGATTTTCTCTTTTTAATTGTGGCAGTTTTTGCAGTGATTGCAGTTACTCGAGCCAGCCTTTTTGACCGTGAGATCAGTTTGGTCAAGGTTCAAACAAAAACAGATGTCTCTATTCCTCAAGACCGCTATACCGTGCATTTGAGCATAAATAATAAGGGAGAGTACAAATGGATTACAGAATTTAATGAATACTTGATTTCTTGTCCGCTAGATGTACAATTAGAGCTTAAAAAACAACAAGAACTTGGCCTTTTACCTAAAGATACATTAAAAACGCAAGTGCTCTTACATATTGATAAACAAGCGATGTGGGAACCTATTGTACAACTGATCTTTGCTGTAAAACAAGCCGGATTTCAAATTCACCCTGTTTATGAGAGCGAATAACATGTATGATTACTCTGAGCCCTAGTCGATTAAATCAGAAAGCTGATTAATTCCCTCAACTTGATATTTTTTAAATTCTTCGATAGAAGTCAATCCTGTTCCAATACCAATAAATCCAATTCCCGCTCCTTTTGCTGCAATCATATCATTAAGGTGATCTCCCACATAAAGTACTTCATGAGGTTGAATATCCTGCTTAACCATCCAAGTTAAAGCTGGATTAAATACCTGAGGGTTGGGCTTGTGAACTATTGTATCATCTTCTGTTTGTATATAATCAAATAACTCATTAGGAATTTTTAAAGTTTTCAAGTCATGTTCTAGGCTAGAGCGAGTGATAGCTGTTACAAGTCCTAATTTTTTCCCTAAATTATGTAGAGTGTTCAAAGTGCTTATTGTATCTTTAAATAGAATTTTAGGAAATTTGCTTCGTGTAGCTATATTATAAGACATAGCTATATCTAAGTGGTCTGTTTCATATAGCAACTTAAGTAATAAGGTCAAAGGCTTTCCCCAATGAAGCCGCAGTTCATCATTTTTAAGCGTTTTACCATAAAATGTTCGCGCAATGTATTTGTGTTGCGCCCATTTTGCTTTGAGAGCACCAACTAACGTATCATCATGATCAAATAGGATCATTTTAATAGAAGGACATAATGAAGTTGTTTCCTTATGCATAATAGCTATTTTATACCAACTAATTATTATTTTGTCCATCTTGGACTAGAATATTGATTCTTTAATGCATTTTAGATATGGAATAATAAAAGTACCGGTAGAGATATTCATGGATGATAATAAAGCCGCAGAACTTATTACAGTCATTACAAGTACTCATCCTATTTGCACGGTCCCCTCTGATGAACATCTCTACCTTGCCCAGGCAAGTTTATTCATAAACCCTACCCTAGCCAAGAGTAAAAAAATCATTGTTTTTGATGGAGTAGCCCCTGGGTTTAAAGACCGGGGCTCTAATTATGATTTATATAAACAAAAAATTCAAATTCTTCAGAAAACCAACCCGATCTTTGCCAATACAGAGCTTGTCTTTTGTGAAGAATGGGTCCAACTCTCTGGAACCATTCGCCTAGCTTTAAAACAAGTAACAACTCCTTTTGTTTTCATTCATCAACACGATATGTGTTTTACAAAAAAATTTAACCTAAATGCTTGTTTAAGCTCTATGCTTGCTAATAAAAACATCAAGTGGATTCATTTCAGTGGTAGGTTCAACTCTTCTCTTACAGGAGATATACAAAGCTCTTGCTTTGGCCCTGCAGACAATTATGTTGAAGGAAACAGCTTAATTCCTTTAACAAGAGCTTATGGGTGGTCTGATCATGCTCATATAGCGCATGTAGATTATTATAAGTTTTTTATTATGCCGATGTGTAAAAACAACTATATGGAAGATCATGTTCACAAGAATTTTAAAAAAGCTCTGTTAAATAAAACTTCAAGTGAAATAAATGCGATCCATTTAAAATTTGGTACTTATTTATATGGTGACTTAGAAGACGGATGCTTCTTCTATCATATTGATGGACGTGCTAATGATCCAAAGTATTATGTTAAGGAGTCAAAATGAGTAAAAAGACAATACCTACAAAGTTAGCAACCCCAAATGACTTAAAGGGCCGTCAAGAAATCTGTAAAAGTATTAACCCCCTAGTTGCCGATGCTTTTGCTCTATATGTAAAGACAAAAAGCTTCCATTGGCATATGTCAGGTAATCATTTTCGCGATTATCATCTTTTATTGGATGAGCAAGCAGAACAAATTTTTGCCATGATTGATGTTTTAGCAGAACGTGTTCGCAAATTAGGTGGAACAACAATATGTTCGATAAATCATATTAGTCGTTTACAAAACATTAAAGATGACGAAATTATATTAGAGCCAAAAAAAATGATTCAACATCTCATGCACGACAACAAAAACTACGCAGCTTACATGCGATCTACACATCAAATTTGTGCTGATCACGAAGACGTTGCAACAGCTAGTATCTTAGAAGTATTCATAGATGAAGCAGAAAGAAGAACTTGGTTTCTTTTTGAAATCCAAGCATAAAACCCTTACGCTATGCTAATCGAAATCATGATACACAGCATCATAATGACTACAAGCGAAAAACGAAACATTTGGCGCCCAAAGAGCCTATCATTAGTGTCTTTAAAACCCTTTATGCATAATAAAAGCCAACTAAGACCAAGTAAACCTATAACTATCAAATATGCATACCCTGTATAACCTAATATCGTTAGCATGCATACAGGGATAAGAAAGGCGATGATATAAAGCAGCATATGTACCTTGGTAGTATATATACCCTTTTTAACGGGCAAAACTGGGATTGATGCAGCAATATAATCATCGATCCGATACATAGCAATTGCAAAGAAATGCGGCATTTGCCAAAGGGCTACAATCATAAATAACAGGAAAGCTCCCATATCCAAACGATTAATTACAGCACAATAACCAACAACTGGTGGTATGCCCCCTGAAATACTTCCTATAACAGTTGCATAAGAAGAACGGTATTTTGATAAGCTATACAAAATCACATAAATAAAAAAACCAGTTAGAGCAATGATTGCCGTTAAGAGATTGGTATATAGCATTAAAAGCAAAACACCAAATAATCCAAGAAAAATCGCAAATATAATAGCCTTTTTTAGAGAGATTGTCCCTCTTACTAAAGCTCGGTTTTTAGTTCTTTGCATCATTTTATCTATGTTGCGATCAATATAATTATTAAAGACACAAGCCGATGCAATAAGCAGCGATAAGCCCATAAGAGTTGCTAAAAATAACCAAGGATCAATCTGAGCTTTTGAGGCAAGAATAAACCCGCCTGCTGCAGTTATTGCATTACCAAATATAATTCCAGGTTTAGTAAGCATAAAATACGTTTTAATCATCTTTCACTCCTCTTACATATTTGGCATCACATTATACCTTAAATTTTCCATAATCCAGAGCGAGCCTATTACTAGAATTATTAGTATGGTTAACATAAAGATAAAAAGCTGGCAGTTCCAATAAGGCTTAGGTTCTTGACCTAAGTGCAGAAAAAATAGTAATTGAATAAACATTTGTATAATGCCTAGCCCAATAATAGTAAAAACTAACACTCTGCTATTAAACACCTGCTCTACTACCATGAAATAAGCTGCTAAAGTCAATAAAATAGATAGTAAGAACCCCGTCAAATAAGCTTTGAAAGCCCCTGTTTCTTGATTCATATAGCTCCCATTAGGTACACAATAGTAAAGATAAAAATCCATACGACATCTAAAAAGTGCCAGAACATGCTCAAACAGGTAAGCCTCTTAAAAGTAACGCAAATAATCCCTTTACGTAAAAGTTGCACTACAACAAAAACCATCCACAACAAGCCAGCTGTAATATGTAATCCATGCGTTGCAACTAGAGTAAAAAATGCAGATAAAAACCCACTTCTCTGCCAACTATTTCCTTCATGAACTAGATGAGTAAACTCTTTTAGCTCCATGGTTAGAAAAGCTATGCCTAATAAAAAAGACACTCCTAGCCAAGCAAGTACTTTTTTTCTATTCTTAGCGTGTGCTGCTAACATAGCAAGCCCACAAGTAAAGCTGCTAGTCAGCAAGATAAGGGTTTCGCTTAAAGCAAATGGCAGGGAAAACAACTCATATCCCGAAGGTCCACCATACGTGTTATTACGTAGCACTGCATACGTTGCAAAGAGCGTTGCAAATAAAATACAATCTGTCATTAGATAGACCCAAAATCCAAAAACAGTCTTTTCTTGGTTTATAGACTCTTGCATCTCGCCTCTATTTTTTCTATTTCTGCAGCTAGCACATAGTAATCGGTATCATCATCAGACATGCGAATAACAAGGCAGGCAATTATGCCCATAAGCCCAATTATGCCCAGCCAGATCATATGCCAGATTAAAGCAAATCCTAAAATGAAGCTAAATCCACCAATAAATAGCCCCATAGGGGTATTTTTAGGCATGTGAATGTCTTTATAATGTGGTTTTTCTGCTACCTTGGTGTGCTTCATAGTCCAAAAAGAATCCCTTTCATGAACTTCAGGAAGGATAGCAAAATTATAAAATGGCGGTGGCGAAGAAGTGGACCACTCTAGAGTTCTACCATTCCACGGATCTCCTGTAAGGTCTCTATTTTCTTTGCGCTGTTTAATGCTTACAAGTATCTGCAAGATCTGGAATCCAATACCGCAGATGATAACGGTAACCCCAATAGCTGCAACTATAAACAAAGGCTGCCATCCTGTAGCTGCTTCATAATGATCTAAACGTCTACTAGCTCCCATCAGTCCTAAAACATACAAGGGTATGAAAGCTAATAAAAAACCAATAAACCAACACCAAAAGGCATATTTACCTAAGCCCTCATGAAGCTTAAAGCCCATAAATTTAGGGAACCAGTAAGTAATACCCGCTAAAAAGCCAAACAAAACACCACCAATTACCATCGAGTGGAAATGTGCAATTAAAAATAAGCTATTATGTACCTGAAAGTCTACTGGTGCAACTGATAACAACACACCAGTCATACCACCTGTGGTAAAGATAAATACAAACCCTAAAAACCAAAGCATAGGTGTTGTAAAACGCACTCGACCCCTAAACATAGTAAACAACCAGTTGAAAATTTTTACACCTGTAGGGATAGCAATAAGCATTGTCATGATGCCAAAAAAAGCATTTACATTAGCTCCAGATCCCATGGTAAAGAAGTGATGTAACCAAACAAGAAAAGATAATAAGGTAATGGCAACAAGTGCCCATACCATGGAATCATAACCGAATAGTCGTTTTTGTGAAAAAGTAGCAACCACTTCTGAAAAGATCCCAAAAGCAGGCAAAATCAAAATATATACTTCTGGATGGCCCCATGCCCAAATGAGATTGATGTACATCATGGGGTTTCCCCCAAAATCTGCAGTAAAAAAATGCATGTGTAGCAGTCTATCTAAAGAAAGCATTCCAATAGTTGCGGTTAAGATCGGAAAAGCAAAAACCACCAAAACCATCGTACATAAAGCGCTCCAAACAAATAGCGGCATTTTCATTAAAGTCATCCCTGGACAACGCATTTTCAAAATAGTAACAAGAAAGTTAATACCTGAAAGTAAGCTACCAATGCCTGCAATCTGCACGCTCCATATCCAATAATCCACCCCTACTCCAGAATTGTATTTAAGACCTGAAAGTGGAGGATATGCTACCCAGCCAGTTCCAGAAAATTTACCAATAATAAGAGATAAAAGAAGAAGAATTGCTCCCACAGAAAATAAATAGAAACTCAGAGAATTTAAAAAAGGAAAAGCCACATCACGCGCGCCAATTTGCAAGGGTACAATGAGATTCAAAATTCCGAATACAAGACCCATGCCCACAAAAAAAATCATAGTCGTTCCATGAGCGGTAAAAACCTGCTGAAAATGCGGTGATGATAAATAGCCATGAGCATCGCTGACAGAAAGAATCTGTTGCAAGCGTATCATGCCTGCATCGAATACCGCTTTCAGTAACATGATAAAGACAACTACAATGTACATCACACCAATTTTTTTAGGATCAAGCGAGGTCAAGTACTCTGTCCAAAGCCACCTAAAGCGCTTAAAATACCATAAAAGTCCTATCACAATAAACAGGCCAAGAATCATCGAGATTCCTGCTGCGATTTCAATAGGGTCCTGACGAAAAGCATCCCAAGTTAGTCTTCCAAACATATCAATCCATCCTTGGCATCGTATATTTCCTAACAATCCAATCATATAAGTCTTGCTTTTCTAGCACATAAGAAGTCACAGGGTTATTTTCACTAGGCTCTGCTAATCTGATATATTCAGCTAGGTTAAGAAAGTCAGAGGACTCGTTTAATGAATCCACCCATTGATAGAAATCGGCTTGAGAAATAGCTTTAGCAATAAACTTCATCCCCGCAAATCCCCGTCCACTTAAATTAGCTGATGAACCTCTAAAGCTCCCCTTTTCATTAGCTATAAGATGCAACTTGGTTTGCATCCCAGGCATTGCATAAATCTGACCACCTAGCTCTGGAATCCAAAAAGAATTCATAGGAGCATCTGCAGTTATTTCAAAGTTAATCGGGGTTTGTTCTGGAAATTGCAAAAAATTAACAGTTGCAATGCCCTGTTCTGGGTAAATAAACAGCCATTTCCATTGCAATGCAACTACCTGTATTCTAAGAGGCCTCTTATCTGATTCAAGGGGTTTGAACGGATCTAACTCATGAGAGCTTTTCCAAACCAATATTGACATTGCTAGAACAATAGCACAAGGAAGTCCCCACCAGATAGATTCAGACAGCAAATGTTTATCCCAATCCGGTGTATATTTAGCCTTGTTCCCCTCTCTATATTTCCAAGAAATAACCCATGTAAGAATAAAAACAGGAATAACGACAATAAGCATGATCAAAGTGATCTTGATAAGCAAATTGCGCTCTTTTACTGCAATCATTCCCTTAGGATTTAAGACAGCAATGTCAGTATTGCTTAAATACACTAGAGACAAAACTATTACAGCTAAAGAGAGTAAAATGAAAAATAAGACTTTGCATTTCTTTTTCATTTTTTCTAAGATCCTAAAAATATAAAATAATTTCTATGTTTTACATAAAATATTTATCATTGTCTAGGATAAAAAATGAGAATGATTGTGTTAAAAGATACTGTGATTTTTTACTGATATATAGAAGGCCATATCTTGGGGAAATAGAAGCCCTTTATTTTTTAGAGCTTCTCTGCATGTTTTATCTTAAAAGTTTTGGATAACTATAAAAAATTTAAGAAGCTTTTCCTAAAGTTTTAAACACTTCTGAAGTGTGTCTTAAAACTTTATCTTTTTTCTTCTTAAATTGTGCGCCTATATTTGTGTCATAGAAGAATCTAAGATCCTTATGTTTCTGCTGCTTTATCATTTTTAGATCATCTTTACTAATTGGGTTATCCTTAAGATTTAGCATTCGTAATGATGGTAATAACTTGTTAAATGATTCAGGCAGAGCTTTAAGCTCATTTGCTTTAAGAGACAATGATCTTAATTCTAAATTATCAAATATGTTTTTAGGAAATTCTCTAATCTGATTATTTCCCAGGTCTAAATCTAGTAATGCCTTTAGATTATCAAATATGTTTTCAGGCAATACTGTAATCTGATTACCCTTAAGATTTAGCACTTGTAATGTTATTAACTTTTCCAATGCTTCTTTAGGCAATACTGCAATCTGATTACCTTCAAGACTTAGCTCCTCTAAGGATCTTAGATTTTTTATGGATTCAGGTATACCTGTAAAATTATTACCTTTAAGATTTAATTTTTGTATATTATTTAAAAAACGTGCATTACCAGAAAGGTTTGGTAAAAAAACATCTGGTAAAGAGCTTAACTGCAAGTTTGATAAATCTAAACTTGTTCCATTTGTAAGCATGACTTTTTTAATTCGTTTTACAGCTTCCTCCCGATTTTCGAATTTAGGAGCTTTATTTCCCCAGCTTTCTAAAACTCCATCAAATCCTTTGTAGGAAAGGGCTTTTGCTGCTATCTGCTCATCAACTTTTTGCCTAATGTCCATCTGTCTTTTCTTAATAGCCTCCTGTTTTTTAGCAGCAAGTGCTATTCTTTCCTCTTCTTTCTTTGATTCTATCATTACTTCTATTGGATCGAGATAAGGCGTAGTACCCTGAGTTTGATTGACAAAAGCCTTAGCAGCCTTTCTCACATCCGATCTTTTGCTTTCATTCCAAACAGTCACTACTTTTTGTGCCAAATAAGAAACGGCTGCAAATGGAAGGGCTATAATATTATATAAAACGCTGGCTATAACAATAGCTATACGGCCTGCTAATGAGTTAAGCATACGGCTATATCGTTCAAAGCTGTCAAAAGCCGAAGGAGGGCTTTTTGTTTCACTTATTCTTGTATTCATCTAATTACCTTTTTGTGTTTATTGTTATTAGTTTTGATTAATTATATAATAGTTTTATTTACAAACAATAAAGATATTTATTTATAGATAGTAAATATAATTATAATAAGTTATTGTTTTTTAAATAACTAAATACAAATATCTTATAAACAGTTAATGGTTAATCTCAAAAAAAAGTATTTTTAAGGCTTTCATTATAAGATACTTAAAAAAATAAGATTGTTATAAAGACAGCTTTAAGACCTTATGCTTTTAGGCTTTAACTAGAAAATGAAAAAAAATAGTAATAGATGTAAAACCCATCTTCCCTTATAAATTATGTGATTATTTTTTTTAATATGAGCATTACATGCCTAATTTTGTAGTTATTAGCTCCCATAATCCCCTACCCATCTCTAATGAGGAGTGGACTCAGAATGGATGGGAAGACTCCGAAAAGTTTAACAGCAGAAACCGGATTCTTAACAAAGAGGGTAAAACTCCAAGTCTTGGGTTTACTGGAGAGAGATATCAAATAATTTGTAAAATAGAGCGAGATTTCTCTTATTTAGAACGCACTAGGCGTAGCTTGTTAGGAGCCTTAGAGATTATACGCTCTTTAGGCTTTTCTCTTTTTTCTAAGCCTACTAGAGAGCTTTTTACTGAACAAAAAGAAAAGCTTCGCTTTGGCATTCTTATGCCATCTGAAGGCTTTGACATTAGTGAAAAAGAACTACAACAAGGAATATCTGTTTCTGAAGAGATTATTGTAAAAATTCAAACATGTATGAAGAAAATCTTTCAAGAGCATCAAGACGGCATTAAATTGTATCATAGTCAAGAAAGGCATCTAGTTTTTGAATTAGAGACCGCTCCTGGATTGCTCTTTAAAATAGATTATTATAATTCTATGAAAGATCGCTATCAAAATATGATCTATGCTCAAACAGTGATTCGCACCCATCAGTTAGCGTTACTTGTCATTCCAAAAGCAAAATTATTTATAGTTGATTTGGAAGGCAAAAAATATGAAGTTATTGCTGAGCAAAAATTAGATATCAATCCACATGAAGGTGCTCAAGAAGAGTCTTTTCTAGATTATGCAGATAGCCTTAAAGAAACAATCCGCCAACTTGGCTTCTTTATTTGCAAAACAGGTTATAGCGATGTTACTTGGGGTAATAATCCTATTTTAAATAATAGCCTTGATGAAAAGGGAAATAGGAAAATTGCTCTTATTGATCTTGAAGAGATAAACAACCCAGAGATTGGCTTATTTGGTGAAGAAAATAGACGAAGAGGCCTACTTGGGTGTGTAAATGAAAAATAAGCAAAAATGATTGAAGCGGTAGCAGAAGAAAATGGTGTCTCTACCTCTCTTTTTACAGACGCCTACTCTCGAAGAAAGAAAGAATTAGAAGAAGGCGATAAATTAAAAGAATACTACCTAAAAAAAGGAATCATAAAAGGAAATGAACCGGTTAAAATAGATGAGAGCAATCTGGTTTTTTCCACCGACCCTGAAACAGAAAAAGAGCTTAAAGAACTTACCCTTGATCTGATCCAAGGGATAAATAGTGCAATTGCAGAGGATTCAACAGGAGAAGCTTTTAAAGAACGTAGATCTATTTATTTCAATATCAACTGTGAACGATTTCAGCGTGCAAGTACTACATTAGTCGATCCCGATAAAATGCACCTTAAAAAAGATGAAGGCGCTACTCTTCTTGAATGTGCAATTATAAAACTAAAAGACTTAGACATCATTTATAGAGCTAAGCTCAATGATTCTAAATGTTACATCCAAGCTTAAAAACCTGCTAAATCAAACCCGCAGTTTATGAGGCAATAGATACTCTTGTCCTTCAAGATAAGGTTGAAGAGCCAGAGGAATATAAATGCTTCCATCTTTTTGTTGATGATTCTCCAAAAAGGGCACTAAAATTCGCGGTGTTGCAATAGCTGTATTGTTTAAGGTATGACAGAATTTAACTACGCCATCTGATGTACGATAACGAACATTGGTTCTGCGAGATTGCCAATCGTGGAGAGAAGAACAGCTGTGTGTCTCTCTGTACTTAGCTTCGCTAGCCACCCAAGCTTCAATGTCAAACATTCTTACCTTACCAAGCCCCATATCCCCTGTACAGCATTCAATCACTCTATAAGGCAGCTCTAAGTCTTGCATAATCTCTTCAGCAATTTGCAGTAATTTATACAGCCAAGAAAGCGACTCTTCCTTATCATTTTTGCAAATGACAAATAGTTCGACTTTATAAAACTGATGTACGCGGATAAGTCCTTTTACATCACGTCCTGCACTACCGGATTCTCTTCTAAAGCAAGGAGAAAAACCTGCATAAAGTATAGGCAATTGTTCTTCTTGTAGAATTTCTCCTGAATGCAAACTATTGATAGGTACTTCAGCTGTACCTGAAAGATAGAGGTTATCTTTGGGTATAAAGTAGACTTGTTCTTTTCCTTCGGGGAAATGCCCTGTGCCATAGAGAGCAAAATCTCGCACAAGCGATGGAACTGTGATGAGCTCAAACCCTTTAGACCGTGCTTTGCGCAAAGCAAATTGCAAAAGAGCCATCTCAAGCAAAACCATCTCATTTTTTAAGGCATAAGTTCGAGATCCGCAAACCTGTGAGATTCTCTCTTCAGCCCATTGATTTTTCTGTAAAATTTCTGTATGGCTAAGAAAAGGAAAATCAAAGACAGGCGCCTTTCCCCATTTTTTAACTTCTATATTAAAATCCTCGTTTTCTCCAATAGGAGCTTCTTTGGCAGGAATATTGGGAACAAGCAGAAGATAATCCCTTAAACGATGTTCTAAGGTATTTAAGATGGGCTTTAATTGTTCAATTTCAGATGCAATCTCTCTTCCTTTTACTATGAACCCCTCTCTTTCTTCTTTAGGGCTTTGAGCTACTTTTTTAGCATTAGCATTACGCTCTGTCTGCAAGAGCTCTATTTTTTTTTTACAATCTGCAACTTGGGTTTCGCATAGCAATAATTCATGTAAGTTCAGTTTAACATTTTTAAGTCGTACCGCTTCTTGTACAATTTCTTGGTTGTCTTTAATAAATTTCAGATCGAGCATAGGATCACTTAAAGTTTGTTTTTAACACTTAACTTATAGCACACCTTTGAAAATTGTGCACTAAAGCTTTTTCTTCTCCTATTTAAACTTTTATTTTATAAGCAATTCAAAGCTCCAGTGAATAACATTGAATTTTAACTCTGTCTAAGATTAGAATAGCTCTTTTTAGGATTAGAAATATGCATAAAACAAAATACGTATTTATTACTGGCGGGGTTGTTTCTTCTTTAGGAAAAGGTCTAACTTCTGCTTCAATTGCTCTGTTATTGGAGAGTCGCGGTCTAGAGATTGGAATGCTTAAACTCGATCCCTATTTAAATGTTGATCCTGGGACAATGAATCCTTTGCAACATGGCGAGGTTTACGTTACAGATGATGGAGCTGAAACCGACTTAGACCTCGGACATTACTTCCGCTATACACATGCTGAGCTCTCTAGACTGTCTAATGCTACTTCAGGACAGATTTACGAGACTGTAATAAAACGAGAGCGTAAGGGTGACTATTCAGGAAAAACGGTTCAGGTCGTCCCTCATATCACAGATGAAATTAAACAACGTATTTTGCACTGTGGAAAGGATTCTTTGGATGTAATTTTAATAGAAGTAGGAGGAACTGTTGGTGATATTGAATCTTTACCTTTTTTAGAAGCAATTCGTCAATTTCGTCATGAGCGTCCTAATCAATGTATAAACATTCATCTAACCTACGTCCCTTATTTAAAAGCAGCTGGAGAAGTTAAGACAAAACCCACACAGCATTCTGTGCAAATCCTAAGAGAAATTGGAATTATACCCGATATTATTCTCTGCCGTGCTGAAAATGCTTTAAAAGAGGAAATTAAGGATAAAATTAGCTTGTTTTGTAGTGTGCCAAAGACAGGGGTTGTAGATATCATCGATGTAGAAAGCATTTATGAGGTACCCGTTCATTTGCATCAGCAATGCTTAGATGAAAAAATCTGTCAAATGCTGGGATTAAAAACTCCGCCATCTAATTTGACAAATTGGAAAAAGATGCTACATAGCCTACACAATCCCAAAGGTAAAGTAGTGATTGGCATTGTCGCTAAATACCTCCAACATCAAGACGCCTATAAATCGGTTTTTGAAGCTTTAAAACATGGAGCGCTAGCGAACCAGCTTGATCTTGAACTTCGTCTATTTGATGCGGAAAAAGTTCTAGATAGTTCATTTTTTAAAGAAGAAAACTGTGATGGATATCTTGTACCTGGTGGGTTTGGAGAAAGAGGATGGGAGGGGAAGATTAACGTTGCTAAGCACTGTCGTGAGAAAAAAATTCCTTATTTCGGTATTTGCCTTGGCATGCAAGTGTTATGTACAGAATTTGTTCGCAATGTAGTCGGTTTAAGAGGAGCAAATTCTACAGAGATTGACCCTGATACTAAAGACCCTGTTATTTCTCTTTTAAGCGAACAAAAAGAGATCACTAATTTAGGTGGTACTATGCGCCTAGGGGCTTTTGCTTGTCATCTTCGCGCCTCTACTAAAGTAGAAAAAGCCTATGGTACACGTAATATTTCAGAAAGACATCGCCACAGATTCGAATTTAATAATGCATACAAAGAAGTCTGCGAAGAAAAAGGATTGATTTTCTCTGGAATTTTTAAAGAGGGAAATCTTTGTGAAGTTGCAGAAATTAAACATCATCCTTGGATGGTTGGTGTTCAGTTTCATCCTGAGTTTAAATCAAAACCCACAGCTCCCCATCCTCTTTTCAAAGAGTTTATTAAATCTGCATTTTTACATAGGAAGGAATAACTCTTGGGTAGGCTTTTAGGAATCGACTTTGGCTTAACCCGCATAGGAGTTGCCATTTCTGATGAGCGAAAGATTATTGCTACAGCTCTTGGAAGCATCAAGGCAAAAGATAAACCCTTGGTTGCTTTAGAAAACCTTTTAGCAAAACATTCTTCTATAGAAGCTATTATAGTAGGGCTTCCTTTGTTATTAAATGGAAAAGAAGGAGATATGGCTTTGCGCGCACGCATGTTTGCTACCGTTTTAGAAAGTCATTTTCAAGTGCCTGTTATTTTTTGGGATGAAAGATTAAGCTCTGCACAAGTAGAAAGGTTTTTAACAGAATGTGGGGTAAATCGAAAAAAGCGTGCACAAATCAGCGATGAACAAGCTGCTGCTCTCATCTTGCAAGATTATCTTAATTGTCATTCAAAAAAAAATTAAGTATGTTTTACTAAAGACCTGATAAAGATTTAAACAAATAGCTAAAGTATATGCCTGAATCCCCTCTTCAAGAACCTGGAATAACAACTCGATTTGTGAATCCTTGTATTCTGGTTATTTTTGGCGCTACAGGAGATCTAACCGCTAGAAAACTGCTTCCTGCTCTCTATAACTTAGCAAGAGAAGGACAACTCTCTCCTCAATTTGCTTGTGTGGCTTTTGCTCGAAAAGAAAAAACAAATGAGCAGTTCCGCAAAGAAGTAAAAGAGGATCTTAATCAATTTTCCAGAGCTAAGCCTATCGATGAAACTCTTTGGCTGCATTTTCAAGAACAGATCTTTTATTACCAATCAGAATTTCACGATGAACAAGGATATAAACGCCTGCAAGGTTTCCTGCAAGGCTTAGATGTAAAGTTAGATACTAGAGGTAACCGCGTTTTTTATCTGGCTACGCAACCTAGTTTTTTTCCTCTAATCTGCGAAAATCTGCATAAAGCGGATCTTATTTATAAGCCCCAAGAAACAAAAAAGTTTTCTAGGCTGATCATAGAAAAACCTTTTGGCCATGATTTATCTTCAGCTCAAGATCTGCAGAAAAAATTACTTTGTTTTTTACAAGAGGATCAAATCTATCGAATTGATCATTACTTAGGCAAAGAAACTGTACAAAACATCTTAGTTTTTCGTTTCGCTAATTCCTTATTTGAATCGTTATGGAATAGACGTTATATAGATCATGTGCAAATCACCGTTGCTGAAGACCTAGGAATCGGCACTAGAGGAGCTTTTTGGGAAGAAGCAGGCTTGTTGCGCGATATTGTACAAAATCACATGATGCAGTTGCTCTCGCTTATGGCTATGGAGCCTCCCATTAATCTTGAAGCAGACTCTATTCGTAATGAGAAAGTAAAAGTATTACAAGCAATCCGCCCTTTTAATGAAGAGGATATGAATCAACATGTTGTACGCGGGCAATACGGCGCAGGTTACATCAATGCAGAGTCGGTAGTTGGTTATCGAGAAGAAAAAAATGTCTCTGCCACCTCAAATATGGAAACATTTGCTGCTTTACGCTTATTTATTGATAATTGGCGTTGGTCAGGAGTTCCTTTTTATTTACGCGCTGGGAAACGACTACCTAAAAGAGCTACTGAAATTGCACTTATTTTTAAGCACCCTCCAGGAGTTTTATTCCAAAATATAGCAAAAAAAAATGAAGCAAATGTCCTTGCATTACGCATTCAACCCGATGAAGGAGCCTCATTAAAGATCAATTGCAAAGTTCCCGGATTAACAGGTCCTATTCAACCGGTAAAAATGGATTTTCGTTATGGCTCCTACTTTGGTATAAACCCTCCTGAAGCATATGAAAGGCTTATTTTAGATTGCATGCTCGGAGATAATACTCTTTTTGCAAGGCAAGATGAGGTATATAATTCTTGGAAGTTTATCACACCGATTTTAGAGTACTTCTCAGCTAACATAGATAAAGATTTCCCTAATTATGCCGCAGGCAGCTGGGGACCAAAAGCTGCGGATCAGCTTTTATTACAAGATAGAAGAAAGTGGAGGTTAATTTAAATGTCCTCTACTCCTTATCCCGTATCCCCTGCCCAGATTGAGCGAGAATTAAAACGAATCTGGGAGTCTTTAGAAACGAAAAATATTACAAGAGCCTGTCTTTTTAATTTAATCTTTTTTACCTATGATAACCCTCGTAAAGCCTACTTTCAAAAAGTCGCTCATTCAGTAGTAGAAAAGTTTCCTTCTCGTGTGCTTTTTATTACCATTGATCAAACTTCTCAAAAAGAAGAGTTAGTTACACAGGTTTCTATGCTTTTTTCAGGGAAAGCAGAGTACGATGTAGCTTGTGACTATATTGAAGTCCAAGCATCTCACTCTTCTCAAACACGCATTCCTTTTTTGATTCTTCCTCATATTTTACCTGATTTACCGGTCTATTTAATTTGGGGGGAGGATTTAGGACAAAATGAACTTCTATTGCATTCTCTAGAACCTTTAGCAAATCGGATCATTTTTGACTCTGAGGCAACCTGCAATCTTTCCTTATTTGCAAAATATTGTTTAAAACAACAAAGCGTTCATTACGATATAGCAGACTTAAACTGGGCTCGAATAGAAAGCTGGCGGGATATTCTATCTGCTGTTTTTTCCTCTGAAGAAAAACTAGAAAGAATACAACAGACACAAACTCTACATATTTTTTATAATGCACAGCAAAGTACATTTTTCTGTCACGCAAAAACTCAATCCTTATACTTACAAGCCTGGCTTGCCTGCCAATTAAAATGGGAATTTAAAAACTTGGAAGAAGAAAAGGAGCAAATTATTTGCACCTATCAAGGAAAAACAGGACCTATTCAAATCTTTATTGCACCAGTTGTTCATAACCACTTACCTACAGGCCTAATTGTTTCTATAGAAATTCTACTTAAAGATACTTCTTCTTTTGTTTTTTCTAGGGATATAGAGCAACAAAATCATATTACTGCGCAAGAGACCACTCTTAAGCAATGCGCTCTTCCAGCTCGTTATATTTTCCCTAAGGGGGGTGCCGGACATTCTCTTGTTCAAGAAATTTGCCGTCGAGGTAACTCGACTCACTATTTACAAGTATTAAATCTTCTGCAAAACATCCATTTTAAAAACCCATGCTAATAGAAACTATAAAACCTCGCTCCTTAGACGAATCTAAAAATCTCATCGTTCCTGGTGACTATCAAAAAACTCTCATTTTTTGCGTAGAGCATTTTATTGCTCTTTCTAAACAAGCCTTAAGCGATCATGGATTTTTTACGGTTGCTTTATCTGGTGGTAGTACCCCAAAAGCCATTTTTGAAAAGCTTTGTTCCTCTCCTTACAAAGAACAAATGAATTGGAACAACATCCATATTTTTTTCAGTGATGAGCGTGCATTGCCCCCTAATGATCCTAATAGTAATTTTCACATGGCTATGCAAGCAGGTTTTAATAAAATGCCTATCCCTAATGAACAAATTCATCGCATGGAAGCAGAGGTCGATATCAAAAAAAATGCTTTAAAATATGAAGAAACCATCCATAGAGTACTCGGAAAGCGCTCTTTTGATTTAGTCATGCTAGGGATGGGAGAAGATGGGCATACAGCTTCTTTATTTCCCTTTACGGAAGGGTTAAAAGTTACCGATAGATTATGCATAGCCAATTATGTACCACAAAAAAAATGTTGGCGAATGACCTTAACTTTTAGTTGTATTAATCAATCATCCAACATTTCTATTTACGTGTTAGGGGCAAATAAAAGGGAAATGCTAGCTCAGGTGCTTTTTCATCCTAGCCAAAAGACCCTGCCTGTAGAGCAAGTGGGCACGCCTCAATCCAAGGCGCTCTGGATTGCAGATGAAGCAGCTGCTGTTAGATGATTTTCGAAAAAATCTACCTTTCCAGTTTCTAGGTGATAATAACCACCGACTATTTTTAACTTCTTTTTTTCAATAAGCTTAATAAGCACAGGAGTTTGTTGTATTTGCTCAACTACTTGGTTTATATTTGCTGTAATTGCATTGACCAAATGATTCCCTTTTAAATTACGTGTCTTCTCCACAGCAGGCTCAATCAACTTAGCAACGGTTGGCATATCCGAGGCTTGGTTAGTAACAACTGCAGATACAGCCCCACACTTTTCATGACCTAGCACTAATACAACAGAAGAACCTAGATGGTTTGCTGCATATTCGATGCTATCTATACCAACTGCATCAATGACATTACCAGCTACTCTTATAATGAATAGATCTCCCAATCCTTGATCAAAGATAATTTCCGGGGGAACCCTTGAATCAGAACAACCTAAAATAATGGCAAAAGGTTTTTGCGTGGTTTTTATAGCTTCTCTACGCATACCGGTTCTATTAGGATGCTTCAATTTATCAGAGGTAAACCTCTTATTACCCTGAACTAAGCGCTCTAATGCTTTTTCAGGAGAAACTGCGTTGACTGTAGACATAAAAATACATAAAAAAAATAATAAATAATACATAGACCAATCTCCTTTACTTAGCATCTCTTATAAGTTTTAAATATTTGCTTGTATATTAGTTAAAACAACACTTGTCAAATATTTTATAAGTTCTTAGCCCACTATAAAGATTTAAAGACGACCTATTGCCTGTTAATGTTTCTTTTTGAAAAAAAAAGAAAATATAACTGTAAAAGATAAAATAAGCAAGATAATAATCAAAGAAAGGCTAATAGGAATAGAGAAAGCAGGAGCAAGAAGAATTTTTAATGCTATGAAAAATAGCACCCCCGCTAGCCCAAAGCGCAAGTAGTGCAACTTTTCTATCGATTGATACAGAGCAAAATATAAAGAACGTAAACCTAAAATGGCAAAGATATTAGAGGTATATACAATAAAAGGATCTGTAGTTATAGCAAAAATAGCAGGAATAGAATCTATAGCAAAGAGAATATCAGAGCTCTCTATGACCAATAAAGCTAAAAAAAGAGTAGTAATTTTCCACTTGCCTCTCTCTTTTATCACAAAAAAATCTACATTCTTCTTTTTATAAATAGGAAAAACTTTTTTAAGTGCTTTTAGAATAAAAGAGCGATGCACATCAAAAACTGCCTTTTTTCTGATGAGCTTATATGCGGTAAATATTAAAATAACTGCAAAGATATAAAGCACCCAATCAAGTGAATGCACCAGTTTTGCGCCTAATAAAATGAATCCAATCCGAAAAAATAAAGCCCCTAATATCCCCCAAAACAGAACTTTTTTCTGCTGCTTTTTAGGAATTTGAAAAGCTTGAAAAATCAGTAAAAAAACAAATAAATTATCAATGCTTAAGGATTTTTCAATTAAATAACCTGAAAAGAACTGTAGTGCTACCTCAGAGCCTTGCCAAAAATAGATTCCTAGATTGAAAATTAAAGCCAACAAGATCCAAAAGCTAGTTATTATCCAAGCTGTTTTAAGCTCTGTAATACGCAAATATCGTTGGAATACCTTTAGGTCTAGGAATAAGCATCCTATAATCAAAACATGAAAAGCAACCCAAAACCAAAGTGATAATCCCATATTATAGAGAATAAGCTGGAAAAAAGATTCTAATCAAGAAAGACCGTCAACGGTCTTTCTTGAAAGGAAAAAATCTCTAGTGAATAGATAAACGAGAAACCAATTCTCGAGGGCTTCCTTCTGGAAATCCTTCTCGTGCATGTAAAATACGTGTATTGTCAAAAATTAAAATATCTTTCTTTTGCCACCTAACAGCCATTTTAATTTCCGCAATAATTTGTTGAATCTGCTCTATTACTTCCCTTGGAATCTCTGTATCATCCTCAAAAGTTACACAAATAGTCTCTTTGGTTTTTTCCAAATTATGTTTAGGATGCATTTCTTGCATATCTTCTAAAATTTCCAAGGCATTATTGATAAAGATGGGGGAATTTCCCCATTTTTCCTGTTGAATTGCTTCTGTTATATAGGTTGTATGAAGATTAGACTCTTCATCAATAAAGTAGTTAATCAATTGCTTGTTTAAAATCGGCTCTAACTCTTCCTCAGAAGTAACTTGATAGATTTTTTGCCACTGTGCAAGAGGGAAGCATCTAGAGTATTTAATTTTTTTATCCATAAATAGTTGCTTAATTTCTTCCGGTAATCTTGTATAAAGTTCTCTACCATCACAAAGCAGAGTAGCTCCATCTGCTACTGGGGGAACAAAAGCGTACATCCAAAAAGTTGTAGCTCGAATCTTTTGATAGTACTGCTCGCCATGAAAATAAACGGAATGATTCCCATCTTTTTCGGTAATGATAATGGCAGTTGGATCTCCATCTACATTAGGCCTAACGGATCCACCTTGATAAGGTAAAAAAGTATCAGGAAATTGATTGGAGAATGTGAGAAAATCACGAGTAGATACATCAAATCCTCGTAATAAGACAATCCCCTGTTCTTTTAATCGTTCATAAATTTCGTCTGTAGAAAAGTCATAAATACTTTTTTTTCCTTCTGATGCTTCTATAGTAAATTTTTCTAAATCATTTATTACTTGCGCGGATAAAAAGTTACTTAGCAATAGAGCGGTTAAAGTCGCTTTTAAGAATTTGCGCTGTGCATTGAATACGTTCATATATCGTTCCTATTTTTCGGTTAAAGCTAAAAAATTTTTAGCTATGTCAAAAAATAATAATGATTACATGTTTTTTGTCTAAATAAAATTTTAAGTTTGTTTAAAGAAATTTTAGGTTATGCAAAAATACTCCTTGTTTTGCTATATTTAATCGCATGCTAGTCTTAGGAATAGAAACCAGTTGCGATGAAACAGCTTGCGCTATCGTGCGTAATGGGACTGAAATTTTAGCTAATGTCATCTACTCACAAATAGAGTTACATAAGCCCTATGGTGGTGTATTCCCAGAGCTTGCTTGCCGCCGGCATGTAGATGTAATGATTCCTGTTATCGAGCAAGCTCTAACCCTAGCAAAACTGCAACCTTCCTCTCTTGATGGAATTGCTGTTACTAAAGGTCCCGGGTTGATTGGCGCTCTACTTATTGGTCTTAATTCCGCTAAAGCGCTTTCTCTTGCTTGGAAAGTGCCTTTTATAGGAGTAAACCATGTAGAAGCTCATCTATATGCTGCTATGATGCCTCCTAATTTCCCCCCACCTTTTCCTAGCTTAGGACTTGTCATTTCAGGTGGACATACTTTTATGGTAAAAATTGAAGCTATTGGTTCTTATCGGTTTATAGGAACAACCCAAGATGATGCTATCGGAGAGGCCTTTGATAAAGTAGCTCAAATGCTTTCCCTTCCTTATCCTGGAGGACCCTCTATTGAGGCTTTAGCCAAAACAGGCAACTCCAAAGCTTTCCCTTTTAAACCTTGCCGTATTAAAGGATCTCCTTGGGATTTTTCCTTCTCTGGGCTTAAAACAAGCGTGCTTTATGCCATCAAAGGGCAAAACCCTGCAAAAACCTCTCCCTTAATTATCTCTGAGGCTCAAAAAAAAGATGTAGCCGCCTCTTTTCAAGAAACAGCGCTTAATGATGTTGTGCAAAAAGCTATACAAGCAGCAGATGCTTTTCATTGCAAAGCTATTGTATGCGGAGGGGGAGTTACTAATAATCAAAGGTTTAGAGATATTTTTCACGAAAAGAACTGTGCTTTTCCCCTCTTTTTTCCTTCTAAAGAGCTCACAGTGGACAACGCTGCCATGATTGCAGGCTTAGGCTATCATCATTTTCTTTTGAACCAAGCAGATGATTTATCTCTTGAGCCTATGATTCGCATCCCTCTTTGGAAAAAATTATAATTAGCTAAAGATTTTTATTAATACTTAAATTAATTAAATCTAAACAGTTAAATGGTAAAATAGTATAATAAAAAGCCTTAATTTATTAACTATAACCAATAAAAATACTATGAGCCTACTAACACATCTTCATCGTAATCTAGATCAAGCCCCAGGCTTAGCTCTTAACGCGGTAGCCCCCTACGCTCAGGGTGTTGGTTATCTAAAAGAAGGAGCAGTTCATTTTTTAAACACTTGTGATAATCAGCTGCAAAATACCATTAACGTAGTCTACCCTATCTTGCGCCATCCCAGGAGTTCGCTCATTTCTGCTGTTTTGTTCTCTACAAGATACATGTCAAATTTGACAGGCATGGCATGTATTTATCAAAAAAGTTGCTATCTTCTTTCTAGAAGAGCTGGGCGAATAGCCTCCGTGGAGAATCAGCTTTTAGTAAAGCTTAAAAAACTTTCTAATTATTGCGAGCAACTAAATACAAGATATGTACCTTGGCAAAAAATCCCGGGATTACAAGCTCTTGAAGAGCTTAAAGAAGAATTATTAAATAGCTTAGACAGCCCTGATCGAGAGAAAATTGCAGAAGCTATATCTTGTTGCGATGAGGTACATGCATTAGTAACACTACATCACTCTATAAGTACAGAAGATGTAACCCAGGAAGAATTGCATGCCATAGAAGAAAACACTGATACAATACTCTCAGCTGTTGAGGAAAACACAGGAGAAGTGCTTGGTGGCTATACTCCTTCACTATTAGCCCCTATTTTCAATGACCTACTAAACAGCATTCCTGAATCATACAATCCCCTTACTTTAGCCAGCAGCTCTTTAATGGCTACATTAAAAAAAATCTCAGTGACCGTAGGCAGTTCCTCTATTTTAGTCGTAACATCTAGCAATTACTTTGTGTCATCTAATGCTCAAAAGACACTACTACAGTTATCTGCTATATCAGGAATGTCAGCTATTGGTCTGTATTACCAAGAGCAAGTTGAAGAGGCGGCGCAAGAAATCCTAAAAACGTTTTTTGAAATCACTTGTGCATATGCAGGAATGCTACTTTTTAAAACCGATGAACCCTTTAAAGACTATTTTCACAAAATTGTTCCCGCAACAGCTGCTTCAAAAGCTACTGAGCAGCATTTAAATTCTATAGAGAGTTCTGCAGTTGTCTCTTTTGCTCTTCCTCTTCTTGTATCCTCTTTGGTGTATAATCAAGCCTCAATCCAAGAAAGCTGTCAGCAACTTAAGCGATCAACTATTAATATTTTGAATGGAGAATTAGAAAAACAACTCTTAAAACCAGTTGTTTCTTTCGTTACAGACTACATAATCACTCATTCCTCAAATAAACTCAGTCAGACAGCATTGAAAGAAACCCTTCACAGAACTAGATTTTCTTCCATAATATCATCTTCTTCACAATTACATTCTTCATTAGAGAGCATAGATCGTAGTAATTCTTCAAATACACCCTCTACTGCTTCAGAGATATCTAATATAGCATTAAATGCCTCCAATAGCATTAACCCATCTCAATTAATATCTACTGCTTTAGAGGTATTTATCCCTATACTTTATCCTGTGATCAATCAGCTTTTAGCTCAACCAGTGGAACAACAGATACTACGAATCTTAAATATCTCAAAAGAATATCTTACCATTTTACAACAAGATGATATGCAAGAGCTTTTACTCAAGATACAGCACAAGTTAAATAGACTAGACCCAGAGGTAGAAGAGCTGAAAAATCAATTCTTAAGAGACGTTTTTTTTAAGAAAACAGGAAGAGCACTACCTTTAAACAATCTCATACTGGATCTGTTGAAAAAATCTTCTGGGGTAGATATGCAAGCTAACTTGTTCATAAGCTTTAAAAATGCTCCTCCTGTTATCCGTATGTTATGGAATAGCTATTCTTATCATAAAAAAGTAGATCAGACTTTAATACTAGAGCTTCTGTTACAAGGCCTTATTATAAACGGTTTAGCAGACCTATCACCACGGTCTAATAATACTGAACCACCTTCTTTTTCTTACTTAAAAACAGCTGGCCTTGGAATAACTCTTGCTCTATAACTTTTTAAGCTTAATCTACAAGAGGATCTCTACCTATTTTTCTTGTTGATTAATAAGCTCTTGTTTTAAAATGAGCTGTTAAAAAAAGAGGTATGGTATGGCTAAATCAGCTCGTGAAACAATCAAAATGAAAAGCACAGAAAGTAGTGAATGTTATTGGACTACTATAAATAAGCGTACTTCCACAGGGCGTAAAGAACTAAAAAAATACGATAAGACACTTAGAAAGCACGTCATTTTTAAACAAGCAAAGTAATTTTTTTTAATCTATGGGTATTAATGTTTGAGCTAAAAATTGCTTTCAAATACTTAATACCCCGTAAAAAGCATCTATCATCTGCGCTTATTTCCGTTTTATCCATTTTAGTTCTTTCTCTAGTCGTTTGGTTGATTGTAGTTTTCTTGTCGGTAACCGATGGCATTGAAAATAATTGGAAAAAAAAGTTAACAACAGTTCACTCCGCTATAAGGATCACACCTACCGATGAATATTTTTCTTCTTACTATTATCAAGTAGACGCCTTAGCTCATAAATCACAATATCGGCATAAAACAATTAGGGAAAAAGTTTTTTCCTTAAAGACAGACCCCTATGACGAAAATTATGATCAAGAACTCCCTTTTCACATCAAAGCAAAGGAGCAAACAAAAGATTTAGCTAAAGAGCTCTATGCTATTTTGGCAAGACTAGAAAATACGCATAAGATCACCTATCAGGATTTTGAATTAAGCGGAGCCATGCTACGCTTGCAAATGATTAGGAAAAATCCAAAAGAACAGGCCACTCAGAGTTATCTAACCCAAGCTTCCTACTTGAGTTCTTTTCCCGATAAAAATCCTTTCTTAGATACATTAATTATTCCTTTAAAAACCGATGAGCTCACTCGTTTATTCTCTCAATCTCAAATCAATAATGTCCTGAACATAATTACTATTGAGTCTCTTAAGCCAAAATACGGTTGGGGAGTTCCGATAGCCATGATTCCTGAAGGGGTACCTTTGCCAGTACAGGCATCTATTTCAGACTCTTTTATTCTACTAACGGAAAATGAAGAGGCCCTCCCTGATTTCCAAAAAGGAATGATAAAAAAAACGCAAGAGGGAATCTTCTTTACAGACAAAAACCAATCTTCCTATTTGACAAACAAACCTATTTTTCTAGAGCAATCTCATTTGCTTCGCGTAGTAAAAACAGAAGTTTTACCACAAGCAAAAACCTTAAAAGATCTGTATTTTACTATTGAAATTCCCTTTACAAATCACCTATTGCAAGGCAGGGTATCTGGTGAGGGATTGGAAGTTACAGAAGGCAACTGGCGGAAACCTTCTGTTAGCTTAAGTAAAGAAAACGGCATATTTTTAGCTAAAAGTTTTCAAGACCAAGGGGTAAAAGTAGCAGATTGCGGCTATTTATCTTATTCGAGCCTAAGCATGAGTGCTGTTCAAGAACAACGCTTACCTATTTTTGTAGCCGGATTTTATGATCCAGGACCTTTATTTTCTGGCTATAAAAGCATCTTAGTTCCTCCTTGCATCACGCAAACAATTAATGCTTCTAATACCTCTTTTCACTTAAATAAAACAGAATCAAATGGAGTATGTATTTGGGTTGCTAATCTTGCAGATACAGATTTCGTTAAAAAGGAATTAGAAAAACAGTTAGAAAAAGAAGGAATAGCTGCTTATTGGAAAGTAACCCCTTTTACAGAATATGATTTTGCAAAAGATATGCTGCAGCAGTTTGCAAGCGATCGTTATTTATTTACTTTAGTGGGAGTTATTATCTTAATGATAGCTTGTTGCAATATCATTTCGCAACTTGTAATTTTAGTTGATAATAAAAAAAAGGAAATCGGTATTTTATTAGCTATGGGAGCTAGCAAAAAAAGCATTCTTTTCATCTTTGGCTTCTGCGGGATGATCATGGGGTTAATGAGTAGCTGCATTGGAATTGCCGCTGGGATATTTACATTAAAACACCTAGATCTTGTTATTTCTGCTTTAAGCTTTTTGCAAGGGCAAGCCTTGTTAAATCCTGTTTTTTTTGGACAAACAATCCCTTCTGAATTTAGTTCTCAAGCTATCCAATTTGTACTTATCGCAACTCCTATTTTATCTTTGTTTGCAGCTCTTGCCCCTGCTATAAAAACATGCTACCTAAATGTAAGCGCTATTTTGAGGTCTGAATAATGGCTATTTTAATAGCTAAAAATATAAAGAAGTCATTTTCTTCTCCCTATAAAACAGAATTACTAAAAGGAATTGATTTAACTATTAATCATCAAGAGTCTTTGGCAATTGTAGGGAAATCTGGAACAGGAAAAAGCACGCTACTGCATATTTTAGGTACGTTAGATACGCTATCTGAGGGAGAACTAATCATCAATGGCATGAATATAAAAGAGACAAATTGTTATGCCATACGTAAAAAAAAGCTTGGATTTGTCTTTCAATCTCATTATCTTTTAGAAAACTATAGCGTAATTGACAATGTGATTATGCCAGCAAAAATTGCACGTGTACGTTTTAATAAACAAGAACTTGGTTTACATTTATTAGCTGCTGTTGGATTGCAAGAACACGCTTATCTGCCTGTTAAAGTTCTCTCTGGCGGAGAAAAGCAAAGACTTGCCATTGCGCGTGCTTTATGTAACAATCCCGACCTTATTTTAGCAGATGAACCAACTGGAAGCCTTGACTCTTTTCATGCAGAAATGGTTTATGATCTACTTCTGCGCCTAGTTAAAGAACAGGGGAAAAGTATAATTATTGTAACGCACGATCTAAAAGCAGCTCATTTATGTGATCGAATACTCATTTTAAAAGATGGCTTTTTATCTGAAGTTACAAATACAATAAATTTATAAAAAGATTATAAGAAAATATGGATATTGCAATTATTGGTGCTGGGTATGTTGGGCTGGTAACAGCAGCTTGCTTTGCTGAAATGGGACATCATGTCATTTGCTTAGATATTAATAAGCAAAAAATTCAAAATTTACAAAAAGGCATAATCCCTATTTATGAACCTGGTCTAAAAGAATTGATTGAGCGCAATGTAGAAGATTGCAGATTAAGCTTTACTACAGATTATCAGCTAGCTACTGCAATCTCTCAAGTTTGCTTTATTGCAGTAGCAACCCCTTCTAAAGCAGATGGTAGCTGCGATCTTTCTTATGTTTTTTCCGCCGCTTCTTCTATAGCCCAGCACATGAAACACCAACTCCTCATTGTCAATAAATCAACCGTACCTGTAGGTACTGCCTCTTTGGTTAAGCAACATATTGCGCAAATTCTTAAAGAAAAAAATAAATTTCTCTGTTTTGATGTCGTTTCTAATCCTGAGTTTTTAAAAGAGGGCAATGCAATCAATGACTGCATGAAGCCCGATCGTATTATTATTGGAGTAGACAATCTCGACAGCGCTAAAATCATGCGTGAGATTTACTCTGCTTTTACTATTAACCACGATCGAATCTTAATTATGGCGCCTTCTTCTGCAGAACTAGCAAAATATGCAGCAAATGCTATGCTTGCTTTGCGAATCTCTTTTATGAACGAACTCTCTAGTTTATGTGAAAAGACAGGCGCTAGCATTAATGACATACGGATAGCCATTGGCGCAGATCAAAGAATTGGTTACCATTTTTTATATGCTGGTATGGGTTATGGGGGCTCCTGCTTTCCAAAAGATATCAGGGCTCTTTGTGCTACAGCAGAAACATATGATTTAGATTTATCATTAATGCGGGCCACCGAAAATGTGAATATACAGCAAAAAAAGGTGCTTGCAGATAAAATCTGTCGTTACTTTAATCAGTTTAACGGGGTTTTTAATAAAACAATTGCAATTTGGGGGCTTTCTTTTAAACCTCATACAGATGACATTCGCGAATCCCCTGCACTTTCTCTCATTGAAATCTTACTATCACAAGGAGCTCATTTACGTTTATTTGATCCTGTAGCTATGCCAACTATGCGTGAGCGTTTAGGAGATTGTCATCAAGTCACTTTTTGCAAAGATGAATATGAAACTGCGCAAGGAGCTGATGCCATTGTGCTCGCTACAGAATGGCGACAGTTTCGTTACATTGATTTTACTAAAATCATTCCTTTTTTGCGCCACCTAGCTTTTTTTGATGGCCGCAATCAATATCAACCAAAAGAAATGGAAAAATTAGGTTTTGCTTATTTTGGAATTGGCATACCAATAAATTACTCCCATGAGCAACTAAACACTCAGAAAATAAATGAGCAAAATATCATTCCTATCTCAAGCACAAACTGAGCTTGAAGAAGCTCTAGAAAGACTAGTTACGCCTAAGTTAACTACAGCATATGCGCCTCTGTTTTCTTCTGCACGTTATTCTCTTTTAGCTCCTGCTAAGCGGTTGCGCCCTCTATTATTAATAGCAACAGCATCTACTTTCACAGTTCCCCTTTCTGAAACTATCCAGCCTGCTTGCGCTATTGAATTCATACACACCTATTCTCTTATTCATGATGATTTGCCCTGTGTTGACAATGATGACATGCGTAGAGGAAAGCCCTCATTGCATAAAGCATATCCAGAGTGGCAGGCCTTGATCACAGGAGACTATCTACTTACCTATGCCTTTGAAATCCTCTCCTCTCTTCCCTCTTATTCTGCTGAGCAAAAGCTTAACTTAGTTCAACTCTTTGCAAAAAGGTCTGGTGCAGATGGGTTAATTGGAGGGCAAGTAATCGATCTCTTAATAGAGAGAAAAAACATTTCCTGGTCGATATTACAACAAATGCATCACGGGAAAACAGCATCTTTGATTTCTGCTGCTCTTGAAGCTGGTGGGATCCTTGGCAATGCTTCCGATCAAGATATGCAACTTTTATACAAGTGTGGGCAAAAAATTGGACTTGGATTTCAAATAGTTGATGATTTACTCGATATAGAAGAAGAAAATAAAACCACAGCCGTTACTCTTTTAGGTAAAATCCAAGCTAAGCAACTCGCAGAAAATCTGCTTAAAGAAGCACTAGAGCAGCTTGACCAATTAAGCTGTCCAGCGCCCTTAATTCAAGAGCTTTTACATAAGATGATTCATCGCTCAATCTAACCTCTACCAGTAAGCCATAAATAGGTTTCATATGTGGAATTTACTACTGCATTTCCTGCACCTGCAACTGCCGTAAACACATGACCTGTATATTCAATGGCAGCTCCAACAACCTGGCCTATAAATTGTCCTAATGGTTTTAAAGCATAGTCATAAACCCTGGGCTAGATTTAAGACATGGTTATAGATCGCTTGTGCTGCATGTACAACTGCATCTTTTAAGGCTATTACCACCTATGAAACTTTTTAGATATGGTATAAACATATTGAGTTTTTGAAGACTCTTCAATAGATACTTCATATCCTTTTTTATTAAACTTCTTTATTGCACCTATGTTTTTCTTGTTGGTTTTTTTAACATGACCTTTAACAGAAATAATCTCACCAGAGTCAAAAATTTTAGATTGTAAATCCGTAGCGATTCCTTGACATTGATGCTCTGGGTCTACTGCAATCCATGAACAATAAGCCTCTTTTGTTTTAAGGTCATTGGTAGCCCAAAGATCATCAGCTGGGGTATAGAAAGCTGCATAGCCTACAAAGCGATTTATTTTCCGAGCTAGAAAAAGTGTATTTTTTGCATTTGGACAGGTTTTTGTTCTATCTTTAATAATCTCAGTATAATTCTCCCATGAGGTTCTTCCTAATGGATCAGTGCTAGTTTTTTTATTGATCTTTTCAATAGTGTTAAGTGCTTCTACTTGATCTGGTTCATTTAATGAACCTATCTTGAATTGAATATTAATTTTCGCTATGATGCATGATCTTTTTATTTTTTAACCAAAGACAGATGACATGAGCAAGCAAGGATTAAATGAAGAACAGTTTAAAATACTCGAACCCCAAATGGAAAAATGGGTAAATCGCAATCATTATGGAAGAAAATTAGCGCCATGGAGGCCTGTAGTAAATACTATTTTCTGGGTGCTCCGTACAGGAGCTCCTTGGAAAGATGCACCTAGAAACAAGGAATTTTCTCATCCTTCAACAGCACATGCGTGGCTTGGAAGAATGCAATCCGCTGGGTTTTTAGATCAATTTTTAGAAGAGCTTCTTAAGATTGCAGAACAGCTAGGATGTATTGATGCCCAGAGACTCTCAGTAGATGGTTTTTTTTTCCAGAGGACGCGGAGGAGGAGAGCTTGTTGATTATGGGTACAAAGGTAAAGGCGTGACATCGCATTTACTGGTGAAAAAATCAGGAAGGCCTCTTGCAATTACTTCTACATCAGCATCCAGAGATGAGAAAGAACAAGTGATTCCTCTGCTTAGTAAAGTTGTTCCCTTCATTAAAAAAGTATGGAATCAGGGAAAAGCACCCATACTTGAAGCAGATAAAGGTTATGACTCAGAGCAAACACGTATCGATGTCCTTTCCTATAAGGTTTTTCCTCTGATAGCACGGAAAAGAAACACCAAGGGATATAAGATAAAAGGTATTTGCTACCTTGAAAAGCAACGTTGGGTCGTTGAGAGAACGATTTCTTGGTTAAAGACAGGCTTTCGTCGCCTTACAGTGCGCTGGGAAAGAAAGGCAGTATATTGGAATGGTCTATTAATGTTTGGACTACTTGGCTATTGGATGAATTTCTTAAGTCGGCAAGTATCTTTAAAACAGTAAATTTAATTCAAGATAGGTTCATTCACTGAATCTACATATTGTTGTCATCTCATCTTTCTTTTTATTATTATTAATAAAGTTAATTGATTATTAAATAATAGAACACTTCTATTAAAAAAACTAATAATTTAAAAAACATACTATTCTTAATAAGAATCTGCATGGAAAAATGCAATTTAGAAAAACTGTTTATTGTAAAATCGGATGGGCTAAAAATTGTTAAGATCACTAGATTTGACAATAATTTCTTATATATTTAATAATATAAATCAATATTGGTTCATTAAGAGTAAATAATGACTTTAGATCGAATCTCATCAGATCCAACTTTGGCAGCTCCTTTAGAAATTATTCCTTTCAAAAAGAGAAAGCGTGTCTTTGATATTCTGTTCAGCTTAGCTGCTTTACTTTTGGGCCTTCCGTTTTTTATAGCAATTGCATTTTTGATTAAGCTCTCTTCAAAAGGGCCTGTTTTTTACTGTAGCTTAAGGCTGGGACACAAAGGTCGTTTATTTAAATTTTGGAAGTTTCGTTCTATGTATTGTGATGCAGATTCTCGTTTACAGCATTTGCTTAAACAGCAGCCTGAGTTAAACAGAGAGTGGCAAAAATTTTTTAAACTAAAAAATGATCCAAGGTTAACATACCTAGGTAGATTGATCCGTAAAACCTCGCTTGATGAACTTCCTCAATTTTGGAATGTGTTAAAGGGAGATTTAAGCATTGTTGGGCCAAGGCCCTATTTACCTCGCGAGGAAAAGAGAATTAAAGAGCTAATTGGAAGCAGTATTGATGTTCTATTTTCTGTTAAACCAGGACTTACAGGCATATGGCAAACCTCAGGACGAAGCGCTTTGAGTTTTGAAAAGAGAATTAAATTAGATTTAAGCTATGTTCAAACTCGCTCTTTCCTACTTGACATGCAATTAATTGTGAAAACCATTCCTGAAATGATTGCCTCTAAAGGAGCATTTTAATAATCCCTTCATGGCTTCTATTCCTCTTCTATATGTATTCTTAGTTACTTTGTTATGCACACTATTTAGCACAGCAGTTTATCCCCAGATACATTTAATTCCCTTTACTGCTTTTTTTGCTCTTCTTTACCTACGTGCTTCCTTAGCTGCTTCTCTTTGGATTACTTTAGGATGCGGTTTGTTATTAGATCTGATAAACTCTGATTTGCGTTTTGGTTTCTATGCACTAAATACTTGCTTAACAACTCTTTTATTGCATCGACAAAAAAAACACTTTTTTGAAGAAAAGCTACATTCGATTTGTTTGCTAACAGGGTTAATTAGTGCATCCATGACTATATTTCAGTGGATTTTTTACTGTGCAACTCAACTAGAGTGTAATTTATCTTGGAAGTTAATTTTTATCGATTTTATGCTACTGCCTATTTGTGATGCGCTTGCTGTCTTTTTATGGATATACCTCCCTGTTATATTGTTTATCTATTCAAGAAAAATGAATTGGAAAGCTATGATTGGTCGTGATTCTTCTTACAAAGACTAAAATAAACTTAAGAGATTTTATGTCCAAAATCATTAAAGAATGGGTCACTTTTGCTATAGAAATAGCTCTTTTAGCTGGTGATGTTTTAAAAAAAGGTTTCGGCTCTCAATTTATCATTGGTTCAAAGCCCGGTAAACAAAACCTAGTAACAGAGTATGATAGAGCCTCTGAGAATCTCATAATTACAGCCATTAAAAGCCGATATCCTACGCATTCAATTATTGCAGAAGAGAGTGGCTCTTATATGCAACAAGAGAGCCAAGCCACTTGGATTATTGATCCTCTAGATGGGACTGTAAATTTTGCACATGAAATCCCGCTCTTTTCGATTAGTATTGCCGTAGCTATTCATAAAGAAATAATCTGTGGTGTTGTATATCAACCTATGACAAGAGAGTTATTTGTTGCTCAAAAACAACAAGGAGCTTTTCTTAACGGTCGATTACTAAGTATTTCTTCGGTATCACAAATGAATCAAGCCCTCCTATCAACAGGGTTTCCTTATGATGTACATAAAGATCCTCTACATTGTATAGAAAGTTTCTCTAAAGTCTTAAGAACAGGAACACCTATTCGTAGATTAGGCTCTGCCGCTATTGATTTAGCATACGTAGCTGCAGGACGTTTTGATGGATTTTGGGAAGTAGGTCTTAATAGCTGGGATATGGCAGCAGGAATGCTTCTAGTAAAAGAAGCAGGAGGAATGGTAACCCATTACGATGGAACAGAACATCAAATTTTTGGATATCACAACCTTTTAGCAACAAATAAACATCTACATCCAATTATGATTGACTATTTAAATAAAGGGAAACATGAAACTCATTGACGGCGTAGCTATTGCAAAAACAATTCAAGACAGAATTAAATCCGCTATTGCCAAACTGCAAAACCGTTCGCCTGGATTAGCTTTCGTGCGTGTAGGGGACAATCCTGCTTCTCATAGCTATATTCGCATGAAAAAAAAACGCTGCAGCGAAGTAGGTATTATCTCTTTTGATGTTGAACTCCCCTCTTATGTTTCTGAGGCGCAAGTCATTTTAGAAATTAAACGTTTAAACCTAGATCCTGCAGTAGATGGTATTTTGGTACAATTGCCTTTACCAGAGCATATAAATCCTTTTCTAATTACGCAAACGATTAACCCTGAAAAAGATGTAGATGGATTTAATCCCTTTAACATGGGTAAGCTATTACTTGGAGAAAGAGATGGGTTTATTCCTTGCACACCTCACGGCATTCATGTATTATTAACGCAATCTCAGATTCCTTTACTAGGTAAACACGTTGTTATCGTAGGAAGAAGTAATATAGTTGGAAAGCCTTTAGCAGCGCTTTTAATGCAAAAAGCTCCACATTGCAATGCTACAGTTACTTTAGTACATAGTTTTTCTGAGAAGCTAGAAGAGATTTGCAGACAAGCGGATATTTTAATTGCAGCTATTGGCAAACCAGCTTTCATTAAAAAAAATATGGTTAAACCTCAAGCAGCGGTAATTGATGTAGGGGTTAACCATATTATAAATAATCAAGGAGAAAAACAGATTGTAGGAGATGTTGCTTTTGATGAAGTAGCCCCTAATTGTTCTTATATTACTCCCGTTCCAGGAGGTGTAGGTCCCATGACAATTTCTATGCTCCTTAGTAATACCCTCTTAAGCTACCAGAGAAAGATAAAATGATTATTTGATTTTTTCTTTAATTGGTATATGTCTTAAATACACTTTTATCACATGAAATACACGATGAAATATACAGTTTTTTTTGATTTAGGTAACGTGCTTTTATTCTTCGATCATCATAAAATGAAGCAACAAGTTGCTACTTGCTGTAATTTGAGCTTAGAAGAAACCTCTTTTTTGCTTCAAAAATATCTTGATGATTATGAAAGGGGTTCTATAACCACACAAACTCTTTATTCCGATTTATTAGAGTTAGGAGGAAAATCTATTTCCTTTACCGATTTTACTCATGCATTAAGCAATATTTTTCAACCTAACCTTCCCGTAATTGCTCTACTGAAAAAAATGAAAGCTCGAGGAGTAAAACTCTTTCTTTTATCTAATACGTGCGATGCTCACTTTAGCTTTGCTCAAAAGCATTTTGCTTTCCTACAACTATTTGATGGCTTTATTCTATCTTATGAAGTTGGAGCTCGCAAACCAGAGAGAGAAATCTACCAAAAGGCTCTTGAAATAGGAAATTGTTCCCATAAAGAGTGTTTTTATGTCGATGATGTCCCTGCCTTTGTACAAGCAGCACGTTCTTTAAACATTGATTCAGAGATCTATTTAAAACCAGAGATACTTCATCACCACTTAATCCAAAGAGGAATCCTGTAATGGTAAAAAGAAAAAAGGGCCTTACCTCTGAAAGATGCGCAAAGCTCATTCTAGAATGTATTCATAAAAGTTCTTATCAGCCTATAACCGTTGAGGAATTATTTGCAAAAATCCACCTATCTCCTTCTTCTTCCTCTACATTTCAGTTAGTCATTCATGATTTAATAAAAAGTAATCAGATCTGT
Source organism: Candidatus Rhabdochlamydia sp. T3358 (assembly GCF_901000775.1). GTDB lineage: Bacteria > Chlamydiota > Chlamydiia > Chlamydiales > Rhabdochlamydiaceae > Rhabdochlamydia. The sequence goes on along the minus strand of NZ_CAAJGQ010000002.1, from coordinate 49,120 downwards.
TTGAGAAAAAAGAAATTGTATCCTATAAAACAAGGCCAGGAACAAACCTTAACTGGAACTCTTAGGCTACATCCTAAAGGATTTGGATTTGTTATTCCCGATGAGCGTGCAAAATGGCCGCAAGATATTTTCATTCCTAAAAATTATACAGAGTCTGCTATCGATGCTGATCTAGTAGAAGTAGCAGTAAATGCAAATTCCTCTTCAGAAAAAGGGCCTGAAGGGAAAATCCTTTCTATCTTAAAAAGATCTCACACTCAATTAGCTGGGACAATTTATGCTGTCCATTCCACTAGAGAACTCGCGGCTCATGTACCTTTATTAGGAAACAATAAACCTATTATCATTCGCTCTTCTCCCTCTATTTCTTGTAAAATAGGCGACAGGGTTATTCTACATGTTGATGAATGGGGTTCTAAAGAAAAACCCACTATTTGCACAGTATCCCAAATTATTGGCAATATCATAGATCCTTCTTGCGATGTTAGAGCAACAACTCTTGAATTTAACCTACGCTCTGATTTTCCTGAAAATGTAACTGTAGAAGCGAAAGGTTTTGGAAACAAGGTACGATCTTCTGACCTTAAAAATAGGAGAGATTTAACAGAGCTTACTTGCTTTACTATAGATCCCGACACTGCAAAAGATTTTGATGATGCCCTTTCTTTAACCAAGGGTGAAAAAGGACATTTTCACCTTGGGGTCCATATTGCAGATGTAGCTCACTATGTAAAACCAAATTCTGCTTTAGATCAAGAAGCTCTCTTAAGGGCTAATTCTACCTACTTCCCGGGCACTTGTGTTCCCATGCTACCAGAAGAGTTATCCAATCAACTCTGTAGCTTAAAAGCTAATGTAAACCGTTTGACTGTATCTGTATTAATAAAGATGGATCAAGAGGGAAAAATCTTACATTTTGAAATCGTACGCTCTTATATCAAAAGCGCAAAACGCTTTAGTTATTTTGAGGCTAAAGAAGTTTTAGACGGTAAGAAAAAAAATATTCACGCTCCTACTCTACAGCTAATGGTAGAGTTATGTCTACTACTGAAAAAACAGCGTCGAGAAAGAGGAAGCATTGATTTTTCCTTGCCAGAAATTTCTTTGGTTATTGATGAAAATGGCTTGCCCTTAGGAGTAAAGAAAATTGAATATGATATTACGCATCAATTAGTTGAAGAATTTATGCTTAAAGCTAATGAGCTTGTTGCCTTGGAACTAACTAATAGAGGCAAGCAACTCATTTATCGTGTACATGAAGAACCTAATCCAGAAAATATCAGAGAATTTTTTGAATTGGCGCGCACATTTGGGTTAAATGTACCTAGTAATAGTACTTTTAAAGATATACCAGAACTATTTCAGCAAGCTCAAGAAAGCCCATTTTTATCCCAGCTCTCTATAGCATTTATTCGTAGCATGAAATTAGCTCAGTACTCTACAGAAAACCTAGGGCACTTTGGTCTTTGTTTAGAACACTATTGCCATTTTACAAGTCCTATTCGGCGCTACAGCGATCTAATCATTCAAAGACTGCTCTTTAATGAGGAACCAAAAGAGCTTGATCTAAAAGAAATAGCCACCCATTGCTCCGAACAAGAGAGAATTAGTTTCCGAGCAGAAAGTAGCGTTGTTACCTTGAAAAAGCTTCGCTTACTGGAAAAGGAATTTCTAAAAGATCCTCTTCGATACCATGCAGCAATAGTAACCAAAATTAAGCCTTTTGGATTATATTTTGAGCTTACAGAATTAATGTTAGAAGGATTTTTGCATATCTCTGAGCTTGAAGACGACTATTTTATTTTTGATGAGAGATACTCCAGCTTAAAAGGGCGTTTTACAGGGCATGTACATAGATTAGGAGAAAAAGTATCCGTACAAATAGCACGTATTGATCTTATTTTCTTAGAAAGCCGTTGGTTGCTTAAGCAAGATCAAAACTCAAAAAAACGTAAGAGAAATCGATGAGCTTTGTACTTCCTACTTCTTTTTACCAACGCGAAGATGTAGTACAAATAGCACGCGAGCTATTAGGAAAGCTTTTATTAACCCAAATGAACAATCAGATTACCGGTGGCATAATTATAGAAACAGAGGCTTATAAAGGTGCAGAAGATAGAGCCTGTCATGCCTATAACTACCGCAAAACCAAACGCAATCATGCAATGTATCAAAATGGAGGGATCGCCTACATTTATCTGTGCTATGGAATCCACTACCTTTTAAATGTGGTTACCCATATAGAAGGTGTTCCTCATGCTGTATTAATCCGTGCAATTTTTCCCACTTTTGGCATTGAGACTATGTTAAAAAGGCGTAAGAAAAATTCTTTAAATCCTAAATTAACTAGCGGTCCAGGCAGTGTATGCCAAGCTTTAGGAATCGATCTTACTCACAATGCAATCCCTCTTAACTCTCCTTGTGTCTGGATCGCAAACAGTGACGTGTTAATAGGCCAATCTCAAATTTACCAAGGTCCTCGTATTGGAGTTGACTATGCTGGTCAAGATGCGCTTTTACCTTGGCGTTTTAAACTTGAAAAACTATATTGTTAGAATCATAAAAAACGAAGAGGAGCAATGAAAAAATACTTTCTTACAGGCCTTGTTATCTTACTTCCTCTTGCTGTAACTATTGCTGTTTTACTATTTTTAATCAATTTTCTTACACAGCCCTTTATTGGCGTGGTTTCTGCTGTTTTATCAAAAATGAACCTATTGAATCGAAACTTTCTTTTTTTATCCTCAGAACACCTTGTCCGTTATACCAGCCAGATAGTCATTCTTATCCTATTATTCATTATTACTGTTTTACTAGGAGCAATTACTCGTTGGTTTGTAATTAACTCACTATTTCGACTAGGTGACAAAATCATTCATCGAATTCCTATTGTAAATACCGTATATAAAACCACCCAAGATATCATTAAAACACTTTTTTCTAAGGACAAGAACTCTTTTAAACAAGTTGTAATGGTGCCCTTTCCCAGAGAAGGCGTATATGTAATTGGGCTTGTTTCTCGAGACTCTCCTGAAGTGTGCTCTCATTCTACAAACCAGGATCTAGTTTCTGTATTGATTCCAACTACGCCCAATCCCACAACGGGATTTCTTTTAATGTACCCTCGAGAACAGCTTCTATGTATTGACATGCGACCAGAAGATGCTATTAAATATATTGTTTCCTGTGGTGTCATTGTTCCACCCGTGAAACCAAGTGCTCCTTTATGAGAAAATATTTTTTTGCTGGAGTCATCGCTCTTCTACCCCTTGTATTAACCTGCATCATTGTTATTTGGTTGGTAGAGCTAGTTACTACTCCTCTCATTGGAGTTATTCAAGATATTTTAATGTACCACCCACAAATGCCTTTCTTCTCTTTAACTAATCACGAAGTGCTTGTCAAAGTTTTAAGCCGTGTATTTGCATTGCTCTTCTGGATTGTTATCATTTTTATTCTCGGCTTTTTCAGTAGAAAATTTTTCCTCCGCTCATTTTTACATCTTACCGATCGTCTTTTCTCTCGCCTGCCGTTTGTAAAAAAAATTTATAAAATCAGCCACGATTTAACAAAAGTAGTCTTTTCTGGGAAAGAAAAGACATTTAAACAAACAGTACTCGTCCCTTTTCCGCACAAAGACGTATTTGCCCTTGGCTTTGTAACTAGTGAAGCGCTGCCAGAAATCTTTACTAAACTAGCCTCTGCTATAGAAATTGCCGTATTCGTTCCTACAGCCCCTCATCCCATGTCTGGTTTTATCCTTTTAACACCTAAATCTTTAAGCTATCCTGTTGAAGTATCGGTAGAGGATGCTTTTAAATTTTTAATCTCCTGTGGGGTTATTCACCCTATGCAAAAGCATACATAAGGTGAATGATTTTAAGTTTAACCATGTTTTATTTAAGGAGAAGGTTTTATAGCTAGAAATTCTAAGCAAGCAGAAGAATCCCTACCAGTTAAAGCATCTAACCATGCAAAGGAAAGAATACTCTCTTTTTCTTTTCGCACTCTTTGCTGTTTAATCTGAAAGCCAGAGCGAGTGATTATCTCACTTGCAAAGTTTTTATCTGGGTAAAAATGAGCGCCCAATTTGCCCAAAAATTCTGCAACAGGTCTTTTTTCTGATCTAGGCTGAAAAAACAATGTTCCTACAAATTTTCCACCAGGCCGAAGAGCTTTGAAGATCTTTTTTAGCGTCTTTCTCAGATCTGCAGGAGAAATGTATGGGAGGACATCGACACAAATAACTGCATCGACATTTTCTGGATACTCATAAGTGGTTATATCCCCAGTAATAGCGTGGGGGGAAGTTTCACAAGTCTCTCTAGAAAATGTAAATAAAGCCCTCAAAGCTCTTTCATCATAGCGCTTAATGCTTTCAGCTTCTTGATCAATAGCTGTTACTTTCCATCCCTTTTGGTAAAGCGGAATAGAATTAGCGCCTATACCGCAACCAAGATCTAAAACAGTACCCTTTTCAGTTAAATAGGATTTTACATACCCTGACAAGCCATTACATGATAAGGACATCTCTAACTTGCCTTCTTTAAGGGTAGGGAATAGTTCCTTTCCCTGGATAACAACCGGCTCTTCTTCCTTCCCTGCAGTTGTTTGTACTGTTTTTACTATTTGCCAAAATTTTTCTTTAGATAGAGGCAATGGCTTAGGAAAAGAATTGCATATTTTTTTAAATACACAAGTTGTGACTACTGCTAATGCAGTTGTTGTTGCTGTTGCTGTTACTAAAGCTTCCCCTAGGGTGAAGCTATAACCAAACATTGAGATTTCTTGAGAAAGATAATTTGTTATTGTACTCATGATGATCCATGTATAAAAATGTTCAAGCATTTTACAAAGATCGATAAATTTATTACCAATTAAAAGCTTTATTAAAAAAATTAATGTTACTTTTTTTAAGTACGCAACTTAAATGGCCTCTAGTGACTACAGGGATCTTTTTTTCCTTAAAGCTCCTGTTCTTGAGCTAAACTGCAAGAAAAAATTTAAATTTTTCTTTCTATAAACTGAAGACTTGCTATTTTAGTCAAAAATTCATACAATTTCTCATCATAGAAAAGATACTTAGGAGCTTATGTTATGGTCCGTTTAAGCAAACAAGAAAGAATTCGCAATATATCCCCTCGCCGTCCTCGCCGCCCTTCGACTAAAACAGGCCCTAAAAAGGATAATCTCCCTGAAGGGTTTAGAGTGCATGCGAATGCAATTGATACAGAGTTAGCCCAAAGAGCTTTTATTCCTAAAATTAAATAATTTAAAAAGGCAAAAAAGAGTTATGTCTAGACACCCAAGCTATGGAAAATCAAGCAAATCCGCTAAAAAGCGCAATGTCCTTAAAAGATTTGAAAGGGTTGACGTTTTGCGTCGTCTTGGCAAATGGAAAGATGGAGAAAATATAAAAGTAACCAACTTACCTAAAACACCTAATTCTTTCTAGTTTTGCAAATAAAACTTTTAAATTCTCAGAAAGACCTCCGCTTTTCTAAGTTAAAAATGAAAAAGGTGGTCTTTTTTTTATTTGAATTGCTGCAAATCAAAACAGACGAGGTAAGCATTCAATTTGTCTCTGAAAAAAGAATTTCTCAGTTACATGCCCTTTTTTTTCAAGACCCTACCCCAACAGATTGCATTACTTTCCCTATAGATCCTATTCCGTATAAACCTAATGGGTACCATCTTTTGGGTGAAATATTTATTTGCCCCAAAATTGCTAAGCAGTATGCTGAAAAATATCATATAAATCCTTTTGAAGAACTATGTCGTTATGTAGTTCACGGCGTTTTGCATTTAATTGGTTTTGAAGATGAAAGACCTGATTTAAGAGCTCAAATGAAAAGAAAAGAAAATGCTTGTCTAAGACACTTGAGACAAAGAGGGTTACTTGAACCAAATTAAAGGAACACTATTTTGACCACTTTTTATGGTGTAATCACTTTTTTATTCTTAATTGGGTCTAGTGCTTTAACAGCTATTTCTGTTGCTCTGCAACAAATGGGAAAGCTGCAAGTAGAAGATTATTTGAAACAAAAGCACCTGCCTTTATTTTTTCGTTATTTTCTCCAGGTCTTTTTTGGCAAACAAAAGTGGGAAGGGATTCTTTTTTCCTTAAGCTTTACAAAGCATATTTTACGCATTGGATTTGTTTTAACAGCTTTTTTTCTTCTTATAAAACAAAAAATGTTTTGCAATCATTTATCGGGAGAAATGATTTATGATCAAAAAGCGATTACCTTTATTATCTGCGCAATCATTCTTACTTCATTAACAACAGACTGTCTTTTTAGTTTATTTGGTCGCTTTAAACCAAGAAAGACATTATCCATCTTAGCGGCGCCCTGCTCTCTGATTTTATCTCTTTGCATTCCTTTAACAGCCCCCTTTTTTAGATTGATACAACTACTTTCTGTTAAGTTCTCTCCAGATAAAAAAAGCCCGCTTGGCTTTCGACTTAAAGACAAGATTCATGAACTATTACAAGAAACGGAATTAGGAGCTTACTTAGATGCCAATGAACAAAAGTTCATTGGCTCTATAGTATCTTTTAAAGAAAGGATTGTTAGAGAAGTTATGGTTCCTAGAGTCAATCTGGTAAGCTTACCTTCAACAACCTCTCTAATAGAAGCAGCTAGAGTTTTTCTTGCAGAAAACTTTAGCCGTATCCCTGTTTATAAAGACACTGTTGATAATATGGTTGGAGTTCTACTCTACAAAGACATTCTAAAAGTACATATCGAACATCAAAATGATACTAAACTGCTCTCCTCCTCTATAGAAAAAATCATCAAGCCTGTTCTCTATACACCAGAAACCAAAAAAATTGCTTATTTATTGCAAGAATTTCGCAGTAAACAAATCCACCTTGCTATTGTAGTAGATGAATGGGGAGGAACCGAAGGAATTGTAACCATTGAAGATATTTTAGAAGAGTTAGTAGGAGAAATTGCTGATGAATACGATGTAGGTACAGAAAGTCTCTACACCGTGCTACCTAATGCAGAAGGGTGGATTATTAGTGCTAAGATGTCTATTATCGATATTGAAGCAGAATTAGGCATACGCATCCCTCAAAGCCCCGAGTACGATACCATTGGAGGCTTTGTAGTGCATCGAGCAGGCGCTATCCCTTCCAAAGGCTGGCGTTTACATCAAGATAACTTCGATCTAGAGATTTTAAGTTCCACTGAGCGTTCTATCGAGAAGATCAAAATCACTCATTGTTCTTAAATTTGCTTAAAATGCATTCTATGCAAAATAAACCCATCTTTTAAGTCTATAGAGATTTAGTTCTCTTCAAGCTTTCTATTAAGGTATTAGCCATCGTGTCCCGTAATTGTCTCCCGTCAGAAGAAAGAGAAGTTTCAAAGTAATTAGAGTTATTGTTCTGGATAAAATGAGTGCATATCCTTGCTTGAATAAAATCTAAAGCATGGGCCCCACAATCCACTTTATTCAATAAAGACTGGGGTCCATTTATATTACGAATAATTGAAGGCTCTTTACCTGGAAAAATAGATCTACTGAGCTCTTCTAAAAACTTTTGACTAGATGTGTCATTCCAATTAGCTAGACTACGGTCTACCCAACTACCAAGTATAGAATAAAATTGGTTTCCTTTAGGATCAAAATACTCTATTTGCTCATTTTTTTTATTAATCACAGCTACTACAATATGCTGCTCGCGAATGGAATTCCTTGCTAATGAGAAAGGCACAAAAACCAATGGATTAATTTCTGGTGTTGTTTCTTTAATCGCTGTTTCTACTTTGTCTTTAATTTGTCCTAGAAACTTATCAAGAGTAAGTCCTGAGCTATATAAAAGACTTGTATCAAAATGAAAACCAGAGTATGCATCTTTTAAATAATCCAAATAAGCTTCTGCTGAGCAAGGACCTAAACAGCCCGAGTGTTTAAATTGTGCAATTGCTTGATTGTAAAGATTTCTTTTGACATCTAAAGGTGTTGGAAGATTTTTACTTGACATTTCAACAAAACCTTCTTCTTCATCTAGATCTTTATTGAATAATGTATTGGTAAAATTTTCTGAGTCTAGTTTACGCCATGGCAATTCTTTGAATGTAATTCGTGCATTTAAGTTTCTAATAGAAAGTGAACCTATGAATCGGTTGCCCATAAGATGTAATTCTTTCAAATTGGAAAAGCGGTTATCCTCAAAAATAGAAGGCAATGAACTTAAGTTTAGATTAGATAGGTCTAAAAGAGTTGCTGGGTGTTTTAAAAAATGTAAAATTCTCTCTTGAGCTGTTAGGCGATCTTCATTACCAGGAGCCTTTTCTACCCAATTTTCCAAAAGATCTTCTGTTGTTTTTTGGGTATTATCTGAAGAAATATCAAAGGTCTCTGAAGCAACATTAGCTGTTTTTTTTACATCAGATCTTTCATTTTCACTCCAAATGGCTGCTAATTTTTTCCATGCAAAACAGGGACCAATTACAGTAGGAAGAGATAAAATGGCTACTGCAATCCAGCCTAAAGACCGAACGATCTTTAAAGGATTAAAGAAAAATGATTGGTTATTATTATTAATTGGATTAGTTATCATTTATAATTACCTGATTTATGTTTTTAACTAATTATACAATAAGATTATTTATCAATAATAAAGATTGTTTATATTTTATTAAGGTTTTTATGGTAAAAAAATCCTTTATTTTTAACCCCCTTGCTAAAGAATCACCTTATCAGGCACAATATCAGTTCGTTGGATAATGTCAGGAGATTTCATGCGTCGATCGATCTGTTATTGCGAGCCTAATCTGGCTTTTGCTGGTCAAGTTTCAAATTGGAAATTTTTTTATACTACTGCTGTCACGCTGCCGAAAGGCACAATTTTAAAATTTAACCTCCTTTCTCAAGGGAGGGTTAGCGACTGGCAAATACCTGAGGTTAGCGCTCAGGAAAAGAAAAATCGAATTTGGCTGCAAACTCCTGAGGGTAAGTCTATTAGCGCTAAAAAGACGGACTTGTCTTCTTTTGAGTTTTCTCTGAACTCCGATCTAAAAACCGGAGAAACAGTAGTTATTATTATGGGAGCTAATGAGGACCACTCTAAAGAGGGAAATCGAGCTCAAACCTTTCTACAGAGAAAGCGTGCTTTTCACCTTTATATTGATCCTAAAGGAAAAAATGACTGGAAAGAGCCCGAGATCTTTACTTTAGATGTTAAAGGAAGTGCTCTTGAAAATATTCGCATTATAGCCCCTTCATTGGTTTCTAAAAATAAACGTTTTGATGTAATTATTCGCTTTGAGGACTGCTATGGGAACTTAACCCATCAGGCCCCTGAGGGCACTTTAATTGAACTTTCTTATAAAAATTTGCGCGAGAATTTAAATTGGAAACTATTTGTTCCAGAAACCGGATTTATTAATATTCCCAATCTGTATTTTGGAGAAGCTGGAATCTATAGAATTGAATTACGCAATCTAACGACAAAAGAAATATTTTATTCATCCCCTATTAAATGCTCTATAGACTCAGATGCGGATAAAAGCATTTTCTGGGGACAGCTACATGGTGAATCAGAACGATTTGACGCGGGCGATAATATTGAAACTTGTCTTCGCTATCTGCGTGATGAAAAAAACTTTCACTTCTTTGCTACTTCCTCTTTTGAAAGCACAGAAGAAACCTCTAATGACACATGGAAAGTCATTTCCTCACAAATTGCTGAATTTAATGAAGACTTAAGGTTTTCTACCTTTTTAGGATTTCAGTGGGTAGGAAAACCGTTGGAAGAAGGAATTCATCAGCTGATTTACTCTAAAGACAATAAGCCTATTTTGCGCAAAAAAGATGCTAAAAACAGTTCTTTGAAAAAGATCTATAGAGCTCATTCTCCCAAAGAAATCTTATCTATTGCTTCTTTTAGTATGGCAAAAGGTATGGAGACAAATTTTAAAGAATTTGACCCCGATTTTGAAAGAGTTGTGGAAATTTATAATTGTTGGGGCTCTTCTGAATGTTTAGAAAAAGAAGGGAACCTCAGATCTATCACAGCAAAAAATGCTAAGGAAATTGTAGAATCAGAGAAAGGCTCTATTAGACAAGCTCTAAACCATAACTGTCGTTTTGGTTTTGTAGCGGGTGGTTTAGATGATCGTGGCGTGTATAATGGTCTTTATGAAGGACCTCAAGCACAATACTCTGCTGGATTAACTGCAATCATAGCACCTGAGCAAACAAGAGAGTCTCTTTTTCAGGCACTTTACCAAAGATCTTGCTACGCAACTACTGGAGATAGAATTGTATTAGGGTTTTTCATTGCAGGGGCATGTATGGGAAGCGAGTTAAATACAAAACTAAAACCCGGCTTGATTTTTAATCGCCACATTACAGGTTTTATAGCAACAACAGAGAATATTAAAGAAATTGTCATTGTTCGTAATGGTGCTGTATTCAAGACAATTAACCCGAATCAAACGGAATATGAATTTGCTATTGATGATGCCGAATCCATTACAAAGATCTCTTTGCAATCCCCTGATGAACGCCCTCCTTTTATCTATTACTACCTTAGAGTAACACAAGAAAATGGCCATATTGCATGGAGTTCTCCTATCTGGGTTGATCATACAGAGCTTCTCATCCACAAGGCGTCGTCTAAAAAGGTTAAGAAAAAAGAAGATGCCGGTTAATTGGGAAGAGATGCATGTTAATTCTAGCATCAAGCTCACCTAGACGCGCCGCTCTAGTTGCAGCTACTTTCTCTAATGAGATTGTTTTAGCTGCAGACACAATCGTATATTTTAAGGGGAAAATCTACAATAAGCCTAAAAACCCAGAAGAATCTTTCAACATGCTGCTAGAACTCTCAAATCAGTGGCATGTGGTGATGACTGCTGTTGCTGTATATAAAAAAGATGTTTGTTATAGTGCATTAGAGAAATCCTATGTTCTTTTTAATTCACTTACAGAAGAGAAAATCAGACTCTACCATAAAAGCGATCCTTGTTTAGACAAAGCTAAGTGGATATGGAATTCAAGGCTCCGGTAGCATCTTAGTTAATCGAATTATAGGATGTTATTACAATATAATGGATTACCGATTAATGTAGTAACAGACCTTCTTTCTAAAATGCAGGTAAATCTATGGCATTATTTAAAAAAACCTTGAAGTTGCTCATTTGTATGTCTTTCATCTGTTCTTATTTACAAGCAGAAACCTCGCAAATAGAAGTAAAGAAGGTTAATCCGTTACATATTTTTTATCTTGTACAATCCAAAGAGCTTTCGCAGGCAATCACTCTCTATCGACGATATAAAGAAGAGTTAGGTCGACATGATTTTGAAACACTGCAGCGCGTAGCTGAAATGATTTTAGAACAAGGCGCTAAAAGTTTAGAGAGCGAAGAGCAACTTATTTCTTTATTAGGATTAAAAATTGCTGGAATTGAAACCACAAAAGAAATCTTAGAATCAGGTATTAGAAGTAGGCATCCAGAAGTGCAACTTGCTACTTTGCAATTAATTGGACAACTGCAAGATGATCGATTTGAATCCATTTTAAACAAAGCTATGTCTTCTGGGTTTTTGTATACACGATTAGAAGCAGCTTATCAATTAGCGATTAGAAAAACGCGAAATTCAGTAGGCCAAGTAGAATCCCTCATGCATAAGCTACCCCCTGAAATGCGCTTTTTTTTTCCTCAATTTTTTGCTTTAGTCGGCTCTTCCGATGCTATTTTATTGCTTAAACAATTACTTGATGACCCTATTCAAAAAACACGCATCGAAGCTATTTTACATTCTGCAAAAGCTGGATATGAAGAACTACTGCCTAATATTCGTAGAAAAGCCACTCACCTTAATCCTGCAGAGCAAGAAGCTTGCTGTTTTGCTCTTGGCAGCTTAAAAGATACACATGCTTTATCTATTTTGCAAAATTTGAGCCTTTCTACTAATGACAATGTGAGCTTAAGCGCTAATTATTCGCTGTATTTACTAGGAGAAGAAAGCGCTAAAGAAAAGATCTTTTCTTTAGCAAAAGAGAAAAATCTATTTGCGATTGCATTGCTAGGTAAAATTATGGGATCGGAAAAAATACTCATCTCTCTTCTACAAGAAAATCATTTACAGATTCGCTTTAATGCTATGCTTTCTTTGCTTGATTTAAAAAATGAGAGTTGTCTGCCTTACCTAAAAGAGTTTCTTGTTAGAGATAGTCGTGATTTTGGATTTCAGCCTCAAATGACAATCGGCAATGCCTTTACGGCATGGAAAGTAGTCCCTTCTATGCAACAGCATATGAAACACTCTTTTTATGACTTAATCGGTCTTTCTTTATATGTAAAAGAGGAAATCTTAAGAAAATCCATTGAGCTATCTCCTGAGGCATTTGTAGATTTAGCTAGTTTTCTTCTTAGTACAAGACAATTAGAACTAATTCCTGCAATAAGTTCTTTACTGCAACAGCTACAAACTCCTAAAGCAATTGCTTTATTAGAAAAACATGCTCAAAGAGCAAAAATACCTCTAATTCGCAACTATTGCAATCTTGCATTATTTCAACTCAATAAAAGTATACCTTCTAAGCAGCTCATCCTAGAATGGATTCATTCTCAACAAAATACGCAAATCATTCAATTCCGCCCTCTTTTACCAAGAAAGAGTTATTTTAAAGACAAAACCGCCTTTGAATTAACCCCCGAAGAAAATTCACAGCTACTAATCAGTTGCTATCAGGTGATTAGCAATCAACATACAGAAGAGAGTCTTGATGTTTTACTAAATAGTTTGCAACAAGGACATCAAAAAAATCGACCTTTGATCGCAGGTCTATTGATCCAAACTCTGCAATAGCTTTAAACTGCTAAATTCCACGATGTAAACTTAAAATGATTATTCATGTATTTTTTGTTGATTTTTTCCCTTTGTTTCTTAAGCGCTCTAGCTTCTGAACCGGATTTATCTTGTTTTGAAAGCAGCTGTTCTGAATTAGGTGATTTGACTATCGATTTAAAAAATCCTAGTTTTTCTAATGGAGTCCTTTCTACAGAAGAGGGAGGAGTAGCTAAAGCAAATGGCCTACGGATTCAAGCTAGAAAAATGACTTATATAAATAAAACGGAAAATGGGATTTTCATACAAAAAATTCTAGCGGAAGATGATTTAATGCTAGAGCTCGGTAATCGTGTATTCGTGGGGTCTCAGTTAGAATATGATTTTATTCATCATAGAGGAACTGTGATCTGCGGCAAAACATTTGTGGATATGTGGTTTCTAGGTGGAGATAAAATTGAGCTTTTAGAAGATGGCACTTTTTCTATTACAAACGCTTTTGTGACTACCTGTGAAAACCAAGATACCGATTGGGATCTACAAGCAAATACAGCTACCATTACAAAAAATCATCTATTATCTGCAAAAAATATTCATTTTCGGATTTTTAAAGTACCCCTCTTTTGGCTTCCTTTATTTAAAAGTAACTTAAAAGCTTTTCAGAATTCTCCTATTCGCTACAAAGTGGTATGGGATAAAATTCTGGGACCAAGGCTTACCGCGCGCTATCGATTTTTTTCATGGAATGATATAGATTGCTTCTTTCGTTTGGATTACCGAATAAAAAGAGGTTTTGGAGCAGCTTTAGAAACAGAATATCTTTCTCAGGATAAGCGCACCATTTTTGTTACACGTAGCTATGGAGCTCATGATAAAAGTTTTCCCGATGAAAAAGGCCCTCATAGATATCGTCTACAGGGTTTGTATCATTATTTAAGCGAAGATCAAAAAACACAAGTCCATCTTACTTACGACAAGTTAAGCGATTCGCAAATGGTTGGTGATTTTAAAAGTGAAGATTTTGAAATCAATACCCAACAACGCACGCTCCTAACCATTTCTAGAGAGTTTAATCAAGCTTTTTTAAACTTTAATTTACAACCGCGGATTAACCCTTTTCAAAGCATTGATCAAGAACTCCCCTTTTTCTTTTTAGGTATACGTCCCTTTACCTTAGGTTCCTCTGGAATTATCTCTATTAATAACTTTAATGGAGGATTCCTTGATTACGTATACACCAACCCATTAAGATCTCAGTTAGACGCTCTGCACTTACCCGCGCAAACACGAGCAGGCAGAGTGCAAGCTTATCATGAACTCTATCGCCCATTTTCTATTGGCCCTTTAATGGTAACGCCCAATATTGGAGCGACTGGAATTTTTTATAGCAATAATGCTTCTGATCAAGCAGTGATACAGGCTACTGCTTTTTATGGATTAGAAGCTTATACCCGCCTTGTTGCCTCCTACTCTTGTATGAGACACGTGATTGAACCTTATGCACACGCACAAGGGTATACCCGTCCAGCTTTAGGTTTAAACAAACACTTCTATTTCGATATGGATGATGGCTATACTCAGCTCAATCAATTACGCGTTGGTATACGCAATGATATCATTCAACCTATTACTTCTCATTTTGCTCCCACTTTTACAAGTGATATTTACACCTATGGTTTTTTTGGGAAACATGCCTTTAATAGAAATTTTCCCAAAGGGTATTTATCTCTTGGCTGCAATTTTTCTTCTATTGCTTTAAAAACTACCATTGCAAGAAATTTTGAAAATCAGGTTTGGGATTTTGTCAATGTATCTGCAGAATGGACACTAAGTGAAGATCTAGCACTTGCAGCGGAATTTCGACATCGAAGCGCTTTTGACTGGCGCAAGGCAAATCATAAAAACTTTTTACTAGATGTTGCAAGGCCTATCTCGGAACTTCTAGATACTTCTCTTTCTGATCGGCGCAATACAATTCTAGCCCGTGGCTACCTTCGCCTGGGTCCTAAGTGGAGTTGTCTTGTGCAAACAAAACATGGATGGGGTAGGAAAGCAGAACCAAACTACCACGCAGGGAAAATTGATCTTTTTACTATGCTTACCTGTAGTTGGCAGTTAAGACTGTCTTATGAACGTCTGCCTAATGATAATCGCTTTACAGCAGCTATATCCTTGTTTAAATGATATTTTTTCTTAATTTCTTTAAGAAGAGGTTTGATTTCTCTACGCGTTTTTACATCAAGGTGATCAATAAAAAGCACACCATTGAGATGGTCATTTTCATGCATGCGCACACGCGCATTATAGCCATCCATCTTCTCTGTAAAAGGATTTCCATTGAGATCTAATGCTTCTATAACCACAAAATCAGCTCTTACAATTTTATAGAGAAGCTTAGGAATAGATAAACATCCTTCTTCTTCTTCTACTTGTTTTTTTCTAGGAAAGGACAACTTTGGATTAATATACACCCTAGGCTCAGATAGCTTCCACTGATCATTTTCCAAATCGATATAATTGCGCAGAACAAATAAACGAATATCATGCCCTACTTGAGGAGCTGCCAAGCCAACTCCATCATGTTTATCCATGAGCGCAATCATACTTTGCGTTAGCTGCCTAATTTCATTTGTGATTACAGTAACGGGTCTACAGATCTTTCTTAAAATAGGATCGCCATAATAGCGAAGAGTTGCCTGCATAAATCAATGCTGCACTTCTTCAATTACAGTAGGATTCAAGGAAGTTCTGCGGCTTAAAGCTCCAGTCCATAAAGACAATACCACGCATGAGATGATAAAGATAATCCCTAAGTAAGCTGTAAACTTCTTTAAGACATCTGCTGTAGATGTACCAAATAAAGAATCTCCAGGGTCCCCTCCAAAAGAAGCTCCTAAACCTAAACTTTTGCTTTCTTGTACTAATACCACAAGACATAAAACAGCGCAGAGCAGGATAAATAAAAAAATTACAAGGTAAAAAACAAAAGTCATAAATTTCCTTTAAAAATTAACAATCTGGGCAAATGAGATCACATCTAAAGAAGCTCCTCCAACAAGCGCTCCATCAATGTCAGGCTCTGCCATTAAACTCGATATGTTTTCTGGTTTTACCGATCCACCATACAATATGGCTAAATCATCGGCTACTCCTCTTCCCATCGAGTCTTTAATATAATTACGAATAAACCCATGCACATCTTGTGCTTCATCCTTAGTTGCTGTTTTACCGCTGCCAATAGCCCAAACAGGTTCATAGGCAATCACAATCTGCTTTACTTCCTCTTCATTTAAGGTCATTAGACACTCTTCAAGCTGGGTTCCCAAAGTAACCTCTACTAGTCCCCCTTCTCTTTCGTGAAGCGTCTCTCCCACACATAAAATAGGCGTTAACTTCTCTTTAAGAGCAGCTTTAAGCTTGCGGTTAATCAATAGATTGCTTTCTTGAAAGTACTCTCTTCGCTCTGAATGACCAATAATGCAAAACCGAGCTCCACACTCCTTGATCATCTTTGACGAAACCTCTCCTGTAAAAGCACCCTCTATTTGATCATGGATATTTTGAGAACCGATCACAATAGAGCTATTACCAGCAGCCTCTATAGATGCTGGAATCGCAGGATAAGAAGGTGCTATAAAAATGCGCCTTTTTGAAGATACAATCAAAGGGATCAAACTATTGATAAAGCTTTTTGCCTCTTTAACAGACTTATACATCTTCCAATTTGCAACAATAAGGGGTACGCGCGACATAAGGCCTAAACCAACTTAAGATTTTAATAGCTGTGATTTTAATCGATTTTAGAACTGAAGGCAAGTCTAAAGAGCAGAATCATTTAACCTCAATCTTAATTTAAGATATATCACTTTACTTATCATAAGTAAAGTGTAAATTTTAATTAATCTTTATGATCTAAAATAAAAACCTTTTTGTAAAAAATTAATTTAATTAATGATAATATTTTAAGTTAAATTGAATATTATTTCAAACTAATGATATAATCATTGCATTATCTGAATCTAAAAAAAGGGATTTGTATGATTTTTAAAACAAATTTTTTTTCCAATATGGCAGGACCATCGCTATTAGCAAGTAACCCATTAGGAATGGTTCACCCATGCACTACAAATAAAGTAAGTGATTTTTCGAGAGGATTTTTCTCTAATATATTTTCCAATCTTTCTAAGATAATGGGATTTAAATCTTTTAGCTCCCGAATACCTAAAAACCTCATGGACCAATTTCAAAGAAGTGCAGATTTTTATAAGCGATTCCCTCAATTACGCCCTACATTTAATGATTCTGGATCAATCTATAATCTGGTAAAGCTGATAAAGCCTATTGCGCAATTCTAGACCCGTTTTCAAGTCTACTTACTAAGGCTAGGGCTTTTTTTAAAAAACCCTTTTTCTTATAAAACCTCCTATGCTTTTCTATATAATTAATTTAAATAAATTTTTAATATTTATAACTAAATGACAATTTTTTATTAAAATAATTAAATTGACTTTAATTAGATTAATTTATATAATTTTTATTCTTAAAATTTAAAAAGGATAAAGTATGACTTTTATATTACAAAATATGACTTCTAGAGTACAAAAAGAAATTGTCTTTAATTCATATTGCCGTGAAATGGCAAAAAATAATGTGTCATTGGCACGTAGCTACATAAAAAGCGTTTTAACAGGTGTCTTTACCCATCCTGTTAATAGCAGATCTATAACTCTTGCTTTAAAAGATAGATGCCTAAACTTCATTAAAACACCTCTTTTACTACTAAGAGCTTCTCTATTATGTTTACCAGCAACAAATAGAGTGACTCAATTGGGTTTGCGCCTTTTATCTCCACAACTAACTGCTGATTTTGTAAAACTCTCTCCTTTTTGCTTTACAAAGGCTGAATTAAAAATTAGATATAATAGCAATACAATTAGTGAATTTGCAATTGCACGCCTTACATATGCAGCAGAAGAACTCTTAGAAAAAAATATTCAAGCAAACAACGAATTCAATCCAGAAATATTTACTAATAAGCATTTGCTTGATGCATATATTAAACTATCTCCTCCTTTATCTATTGATTTTATAAACTCTCCTAAGTTCGAAGAAAAAGAAGCAAAAGCCAGATATAGCGAAGTAACACGTCGTGAATTTGTAGAAAGCCTTATTGAAGAGAAAATCTCAGAAAAAATCGACTGTAAACTACAAATTACAAAAGAAGATCTTGCTTTATCGAATGAAGAACAAACTGCTATTGCTAAGCTTGGATTTACAACTGAAGACTATTTTAATATTTCCTTAAGGTTTTTACCTCCTAAGTCACCTATTATTTGCATAAATTCATCTTCTCCTGAAAAAGAAGTAAACATAGGATACAACCAAGAGCTAATTACTGAATTAAAAAATCATATTCAAAATGAAAAACCAACTAAAGAAAATATTACTGCTAATTGCAAAAAATTTGGAATTTGCGATGAAGAAAACATTAAAGAAATTCATAAATCTATAGTAATACCATATATTCAAAGCCAACTAGAAGATCAGAAATCAAAGAAAGAACCAGAACTTAAACTTAGCTGCTTTACAAAGCTTGGCCTTTCTACTAATGAAGAAATACAACCAATCATTCAAGCGCTAAAAAACAATGAAGTCTCCTTCAAGGAACATAAATCTTTATTTTTTCATTCTCTTAAGTCTTCTTAAATAAAGATAAGATGTAAATTTTTAAAAAGGCATCTTTCCGATGCCTTTTTCTCCTCTCTTTTTTAAGACTCTTTTAGAGAATTGATCCATTGTTGTATTCTTCAAGCTATGGAAGAGATCTTTACCGTTTCTACACTTACCTCTGCTATTAAACACACTTTAGAATTAAAGTTTTTCTGTGTGTGCATTAAGGGCGAGATTAGCAACTTTAAGGCTCAATCCTCTGGGCATTTGTATTTTACTCTGAAGGATTCAGAAGCACAAATCTCTTGTGTTTTGTTTCGCTCTAACGCTAAAGCTTTAACTCGTTCTCCCCAAAATGGGGATCAGGTGATCCTTCAAGGGGAGCTGAGCGTATACCCTCCTAGAGGTAATTATCAGATTATCGCTCGTAGTTTAAGCTATATGGGGGTGGGAGAGCTTCTGGTAAAATGGCATCAGCTGAAAACTAAGTTAGAGCAGATGGGTTTTTTTGAGAGAGAGAAGAAAAAACCTCTACCTAAATACCCTAAGAGGGTTGGAGTTGTTACTTCTGCAACAGGTGCTGTTATCCAAGATATTTTACAAATACTCAAAAGAAGAGCTCCTGGTTTATCTATCTTGTTAAATCCTGTTACGGTGCAGGGAGAGATGGCTGCAAAAGAGATTGCTCAAGCTATTGAAGACTTTAATAGATATGAGTTAGCAGATGTGCTTATTGTGGGCAGAGGCGGTGGTAGTTTAGAGGATCTATGGGCATTTAATGAAGAGATCGTAGCTTGCGCTATTTATCATTCTAAGATTCCGATTATTTCTGCAGTTGGTCACGAAACAGATACCTGTATTGCTGATTTTGTAGCGGATCAAAGAGCCCCTACTCCATCTGCAGCAGCAGAACTTGTAACAGTTGAGAGCGCTCAACAAATTACCTATCTTCATACATCTTATACACAATTAAAGAATGCAATAACTAGCCATCTTAGTCGTCATGCGGAGAAGGTAGGCTTTGCTTCCAATCATCCTTTTATTAAAAACCCTCATGCTTTGTTGGAACCTCATTTTCAACGTGTAGATAATTATGCAATAGATGTGAATCGTTCTTTTATGCAAACCATTCAAAAAAAAGAATGGCAACTTTCTTTATTGACAACAAAGCTACACCACTTAAAACCTAGTTATCAATTACAGGAAATAAAACAAAAAATAGAAACTATAGAAAGTCTGATTCAACAAGCTATTTTACATAAACTCTATGAGTATAGAAGTAAATTATCTCCCTTTTCTTGGCATAAAAAAATAGATTTAATGCAAAATCAGTTAGTTTATGAAAAAAAATCCTCTCTTGCTAAAGTAATTGCTCTATTACAAGCTGCTGATCCTAAATATTTATTGACAAAAGGATATGGCATTCTCTTTCACGAAAAAAACGATTCGGTTATTCTCTCTACAAAGGAAGTAATTCCTAATCAACAAGTCCGCCTAATGCTACAAGATGGGCAATTGGGCTTAACTATAAACACTATTAAAGCTCTATGAAAGATACTTCATTTGAAAGTTCCTATTTGCGTTTAGAAGAAATTTTAGAACAGATGAATTCTAAAAAAGTTTCTCTAGAAGAGTCTCTAGCTCTTTATAAGGAAGCTGATTGTTTAATTAACTCTTGTAATGAAAAACTAAAAAAAGCAGAGCAAGAAGTAGAAGTGTTGATTAAAAACCGAGAAGGCAGTCTAGTGATAGATCCAGAGGGAAAACCAGAAACAGCTCCTTTTTTACACGCTAGTGAGCATTCATGAGCTATCCGCTGCTGAGTCAAATCTCCTCTCCTGAACAAATTAAACATTTTTCTCTAGACTCTCTTAAGTTATTGGCCACAGAAATCAGACAAAAAATCATTGATGTGATGGCCATTAATGGAGGACATCTAGCGTCTAATCTAGGAATTGTTGAACTCACGATTGCTCTACATTATGTGTTTGATTCCCCCAGCGATAAATTTGTTTTTGATGTAAGTCACCAATCCTATCCTCACAAGCTTTTAACTGGACGCTATCACAGATTTGGTCAGATTCGTAAGTTTAAAGGTCTGTGCGGTTTTTGCAATCCTAAAGAATCTAAGCACGATCACTTTTATGCAGGTCATGCAGGCACTGCTCTATCTCTTGGCTTAGGTGTTGCAAAAAATCGCGATGCAAACAAACGTAAAGAGCATGTTCTTCCTATAATAGGCGATGCTACTCTTACCTGTGGTCTTACATTAGAAGCCCTTAATAATATACCCAGAGATTTAAAAGATTTCATCGTGGTCTTAAATGATAATGAAATGTCGATCTCAGAGAACGTGGGGGCAATGAAGTATATTTTAAGCAGATTTTTTAATCATCCTCGTTCTAACAAGATCTATAATGAACTAGAGTCTTTGCTATCTAAATTTCCTGGTTTAGGCACGCAACTTGCCAAGCAAGGACATAAACTTAAAGAGTCTTTAAAAAACCTCTTTAGCACAGCTCCTTTTTTTGAACAGTTTCATCTTGATTATGTGGGCCCTGTCGATGGGCATGATATTAGTAAGCTCATCTCGGTTTTTGAAGCGCTTAAAAATAATCCACATCCTGTTTTACTACATATATTAACAGTAAAAGGCCAAGGTATGCAAACCGCTACTTTAAATCCTGTTTCTTGGCATGGCTGTAAACCCTTTGATAAAGAGACTCAGAAGTTTTTAGCTACACCTTCTCAAGTAAGTTTTCCTCAAGTATTTGGAAAACATATCCTTGAAATGGCTAAAAACGATCCAAGTTTAATTGCAGTAACCCCTGCTATGCCAGCTGGCTCTTGTTTACAAGAGTTCATGAAAGCCTTCCCTGAAAGATGTCTAGATGTAGGTATTGCAGAAGGACACGCTGTTACTTTTTGCGGAGGGATTGCTTATGGCAAAAAAATGAAAGTTGTTTGTTCCATCTATGCTACTTTTTTGCAAAGAGCTTTTGATAACCTGTTTCACGATGTTTGCCTCCAAGAGCTTCCTGTTGTATTTGCTATTGATAGAGCTGGTATTTCAGGGCCAGATGGATCCACTCATCATGGTATCTACGACATCTCCTTTCTCAACGCTATGCCTAACATGGTGATTTGCCAACCTCGTAATGCTCAGCTATTAAAAGAATTGCTCGAAAGTGCTTTTTCTTGGGGCCTACCAACAGCTATACGCTATCCAAATATGGCAACAGAAGAGGGAAATGCTGTTTTAAAGACCCGTCCTCTTGGAATTGGCGAAATAGTAGTTACTGGTAGTAAATTAGCAATTATTGCAGTAGGACATATGTGTTATACCGCTATAAAGGTGCGCGAGATCCTTTTACCTTATGGAATTGATGCAACTATAGTTGATCCTATTTTTTTAAAGCCACTCGATCAAGATCTCTTATACTCCATTTTAACTAAACACGCTTACATTGTTACCTTAGAAGAGCATAGTATGAGCGGGGGGTTTGCTTCTATCTTTAATCAATTTATTGTACGCAATAAGTTCTATCAATCACAGGTACTCAATCTAGGAATTCCTGAAGCGTTTATTGAACAAGGAAGTTATCAAGATTTGATGCAAAGCTTAAATCTATCCCCTAAAGCAATTGCAGAACAAATTAAAAAAGAATTCTTTTCTTTTTCAGAACAATTAAACCCTTCCTTCATATGATTATCGCTCTTTTTCCAAATATCCATAAGCCGTTCTCCAAAGATCTAGCCATCGATATTAGAGAGTTCTTGAACAGTCAGAATATCACTGTGGTTGCAGAAGATGAAAAAGCGCAAGTTATCGGCGCCATTCCTTTTTCAGAAATAGATCCGACAACGATCTCATTTATGATTTCCATGGGTGGCGATGGCAGCATTTTAAAGCTGGTGCATAAATATGCACATCTTGATATTCCCGTCTTAGGGATTAACTTAGGGCATTTAGGGTTTATGGCAGATGTGCCGATTTCAGATCTTTATCCTAGCCTGCAAGATTTGATTAAGGGCTCTTTCCAAGTACATAAGCGAGTGGTCATTGAAGGAAAATCAGCAAGTCAAAATGAGTGCTTTGCAGTCAATGACATTGTTGTACATCGAGGAAGCAATCGCTGTTTGGTAAAAATCGCTATTCATATAGATGGAGTGTACTTAAATACTTTTGAAGCCGATGGGATCATTATAGCTACCCCCAATGGATCTACAGCTTATTCTTTATCAGCAGGAGGCCCTATCATTAGCCCTGATTTAGAAGCTCTGGTTTTAACCCCTATCTGTCCTCATACCATTTCCAATTGTCCTATTGTTCTTCCAGCCAATCAAAAGATTCAAATAGAATACTTAAGCAATTATGACCCTATTGAAATACATGCAGATGGTCTCAATTACTATGAATTAAAAAAATCAGAAATCTTTGAAATTACAAGAAGCAAAAAAAACTTCAAGTTGGTAAGTCTTCCAAGACGAGATTACTTCTCTACATTGCGCACTAAGCTTGGATGGTCAGGAAAGCTTCGTTAGTTATTCTTACCCAAGCAAAAGGAATAGATGTATAAAAGCAGCTTATTATACAATGTATGTATCGGCAACAGATAAGGTTGAGGTACTTAAAACATGGTAATTTTCAAATATTTAGATCCAAAAAACGATATAGCCTTTAAGAAAATATTCGGTACAGAAAAAAACAAAGACATTCTACTTCATTTCTTAAATGATATCCTCGGATTTTCTGGAGATCAAAGCATTGTAGATATCGAGTTCTTATCTCCCATTCTCGCTCCTAAAATTGCTGTCAAAAAACAGAGCATTGTTGATGTTTTATGCAAAGACAAGCTGGGAGTAAAATACATCATTGAAATGCAAGTGACAAAAACCAGAGGCTTTGAAAAGCGCGCTCAATATTACGCATCTCAAGTGTATGGCAATCAAGCAAATATTGGAGATGAGTATCATGCGCTCAAAGAAATCATCTTCATAGCTATAGCTGATTGCATTATTTTTCCTAACAAAGCTCATTACAAATCAGACCACGTCATACTCGATAAAGCAACACATGAGCATGATTTAAAAGACTTCTACTTTACCTTTATCGAACTGCCTAAATTTACTAAAAGCAAAGAGGAACTATCCTCCATAGAAGAAAAGTGGTGTTACTTTTTCAAACACGCTCACGAAACCACTGAAGAAGAATTACAGGAGATTATAGGCAACGATGCCATTATCCAAAAAGCCTATACCGCGCTCGACCAGCATTATTGGACAGAGAATGAGCTTGCTACTTATGAAGAGTTAAAGCGTATTCATATGGATAATAAGGCTGCTAGGGCACAGGAAATTTATGAAGCTGAAGTCAATGCTAAAAATGCTAAAGCTGAGGGTAAGGCTGAGGGTAAGATTGAAGGCGAAGCTATAGGCATTAAAAAAGGTAAAATTGAGCTAGTAAAACGTCTATTGCAGAATGGAGTTGGAATGGATGTGATTGCTCTATCAGCTGACTTATCTAAAGAACAAATAGAAGATTTAAAGAAATATATCTTGAAAGAACCTTCCGCAGTCAATTTCTAATCGGACTTTAAGGGAAATCGAGAGATCAGATAGAGCGGATAATTGTAGATATTACCGTCATGTTTTACATTCATGGTAGTAGCTCGAATAAGCTTAGAAGGTGCGTATTTTTGATTGTAGACAAGAAGGCTCTTTTTCTTCTGACTTGCGCCTGCTTTTACTTCAAGAGGATAAATCCCATGATCTTCTTCGATTAAGAAATCCACCTCTGCTGTGCCTTCACTTGTCCAGTAGTAAGGCTCTTTATATTTGGTTGCAATCAATTCTTGAGCCACATAATTCTCTGTAAGAGCTCCCTTAAATTCCGTAAACAAAAGATCACCACCGATAACAGTTTGAGGAGAAAGATTGCTTTGAGCACCAAGCAGTCCAACATCTGCTAAAAATATCTTAAAAATATTATTATCGGCATAAGCGCTAAGAGGAAATTTTGGAGACTCCACTAGATAGCTTTTGTGGATAAGCCCTGCATCTAAAAGCCATTGAATGGCTTCTTCATAATCTCTACCTCGGGCACTTTTTCGAATTGCTGCAAAAATGAACTTTTTATTTTCTTTAGCCAGTTGACGATGAATTTGTTTCCAGATTGTTGTGATTTTCATAATTTCATGAGGTGGTGCATGCTTAGCGAAATCCCTTTCATAGGCGTTTAAGATTTCCTCTTGAATTTCTCTGACAACATTCAACTTTTCTGTTTTTGCATATTCAGCAACCGCTTCCGGCATTCCTCCAATAAAGAAGTAAAGTTTCAGTAGTTGGATTAATTTTTCATGCATGGGATTTGGAATCGGCTCATAGATAGAATACTCCTCTAGAAAATTCCTTGTTTTTTCTTGGCCTAAAGCAGCAAGGAATTCGAAAAAAGTTAAAGGGTACATGCGGAGAAAATTAACCTTTCCCACAGGAAAGCCCTTTCCTCCTGCTGTCTTCACACCTAAAAGTGAGCCTGCAGCAACAACATGGTATTCATTTGCTTCTTCACAAAAATACTTCAAGCTATTGAGCGCTTTTGGACATTCTTGGATTTCATCTAAGATTAAAAGAGTGCTATGAGGCTCGATCTCTGTTTCTGTATGGATACTTAAGATTTTTATAAGTTGCTTTGGGTCTAGAGTCCCCTCAAAATATTGACCTAATCTTTCATCCTTTTCAAAATTCAGATAGGCCGTGTTCTTGTAAGAAGTTCTGCCAAAATGCTTTAAGGAGTGAGTTTTTCCTACTTGCCTAGCTCCATTTAGCACTAACGGTTTGCGACGAACTGATTGCCTCCACTCTTCAAGCAGCTTATAAATATCTCTTTCCATATCTTTAATATGAAAAAATTTCCCATTAAAAGCAAATATTCCTTTATAAAAAGTGGGTATCTTACACGTTTTTCGAAGGAAAAGAGTGATTATATTCAAATTTACAAGTGAAAATATTTGAAAATAAAAACCTTAAGAGCTCAAGCCTTGGTTTATTGCATTTTTATCTTTTCGACATTCCAACCCTTGTCTCTCAGTAAAGCCACAACTCCTTTCTTTCCTTCTTCTTTTGTTCCCCACAAGTGACCTGTTCCAATTAAAATAAAGAGAGAGTCTTGCTTTTGTAAAAAAGCATCTATTTTATTTGCCATTTCAATATTCCTATCCCAAAATATGTTTTTTTGTAGAGATGCTTCTTTGTCTGTAATAAGAAAGGGTTTTAGGATGCTTTTTTCCCCAGCTTTATATCCTTCTAAGACCTTTTTTAGATGGGCTCTTGCAGAAAAAACATCTGTTAGATCAGCTTCTGATAAATCCAATGTCTGTATTTCTTTACCTCTAAGCGCTAACGATCTAATGACAATATTCATAAAATCTTTCTTGTTTTCCGAAGATAGTATCTCTTTCTCGAGCAACTCTTCTTGGAATGCAAAAGTTTCTAATTGATCAATCTTTTTCTTGTCTCTCTTAGCCATCCTAAGAATTTTACACTCAGTAGCCTCGTATAGGTGCCCTTTGAGAATTGAATCCCGCATATCGGGTAAATCTAAGAGGTTTAGTTCTACAATGACGGTAGCAGCTTTTTCAAAGGCATCTTTCATAGATTGATGGAGTTCATACTCAGGATTCACAGCAATATGAATACTTCCTGCTAAATGACCTCTCTGCTTTCCTGTACTATCTAAAATATGATAAATAAATCCTTTATAAATAGGTTTTTGTTCTTTATTTATGAAAATTTTATCGATAGGATGAAGCGTTAAATAGGATAACTTATTAATGATTCTAGAGATTTCAACCTTTTTGCCATCAAGTGGATTATTATCCAGATTTAAAGTTTCTAAAAATTGTAAGTCACCCACTTCTTTAGGTATTTCACTAAGTAGGTTATCACTAAGATTTAGGTCTTGCAAAAATAATAAATTACCAATTTCCGGAGGCAATTTTTCAAGTTTGTTGTAGGCAAGATATAGGTGAGTTAGTTTCTGTAGTTTACCAATTTCCGGAGGTAAATATGTAATTTTATTTGCGCTAAGATATAGCTTTTTTAATGATTGCAGCGAAGTAATCTCTAAGGGTATACTTATAAAATTGTTCTTAATAAGATTAAGAGAAGTAATTTTGTGAATTATATCAAAATCAAAAATTTTTTTAGATAATGAATCTAAACCATTCGCATTTAGATTTAGATCTTCTTTATTACCTTTAAAAAAATCATCCATAACATTTTTAGTTAATCTATCATCTCCTACCCATTCATCCAATATAGATTGGAGACTTTCTCCTTTATTGCTAATAAACTTTATTGTCATATAAAACCATTTTTATAATTAATGTTATTTAATTATACAATGATTTAGTTATAAATAATAAGTATAAATTATTATATAATTATGTAAAACTATTAAGTATTTAAACATTATAGGCCAGGGCCAACGCATGAAGATTTTGCTTGATAATTGAGAGATAAAAAATGACCTGGTCCTTTTTCATAAGGAGTATAAAATGGAAGGATTCATTCATTCTTCATCGATTATGATGCATTTTTCGATTTTACCAGACCCAAAAGAAAGGCATGCAATCAACTATCATGTCATAAAGATGATTTATTAGCTCTGGTGGGTGCAAAGAAAATTCTTCATGCGTAAGCCCTGCATTATAGGCTTACAAATGAATCTAATTTAAAATTCATCATAAAATCTGGCCAAAGATTTAAAAGACTAAAGCTGTGCTAATTGTAATAACATATTCTCTATGACAACAGATAACTTAATATTGCGCTGCAGTGCTGTTTGAGCCTGTATAAACGCTTCTAGCACTTGCTCTAAAGAAGGCAGGGGCTCTTTAGCTTTTTTGGCTAATAACTGCATATGATTGCTGTGGTAAAATCCAGGCGCTTGATGATTAAATGCATGCAGATCTCTATACCACTCTAGAATCTCTTCTAGAATGATTTCTGCATTTGTGTCTTCTAGTAGAGTATCTAGAGCCACCATGAGCTGGATAAATGAGCTATAGTCTTGAGGAAGGCTTAAGTTAAAGAGCTTCATTAAAAATAGCTGCAGCTTTTCTGATTTTGCCTCTTGCAGCCATTGGGCTTTGGCTAAAGAGCCTTGAGATCTATCCGCTATGTTTCTGGATTCCTCTTTTGTTAGAGTTGTATGCTCTTGTAGAAAGGAAGTAATTAAATCAGAGGAAATAGGAAAAAACCGCACTTTATAGCAACGTGAGGTAACTGTTTCAAGCAGTTTTTCTATCTGATCGGTTAACAAAATAAAATAGGTATCAGAACTTATCTCTTCTAATGTTTTTAAAAGAGCATTGCTACAAATAGTAGAGAGCTTATCGGCTTCATGAATGATAAATACTTTAAGAGCTGCTTCAAAAGGTGGCAGAGAAACCATTTGTAATAAAGAACGCATTTGTTCAATTGAATACACTCCACTTTTCCCTTCAGGATATAATAGAGTGAGATCGGGATGGATTTGTTTTCGGACTTTTTCGATATGGGAGATTCCCATTAGTCCTTCTGCCACTTCTTTTGCTAGAATGCTTTTGCCGACTCCATTTTGCCCGTGAAACAAAAGGGTATGCGGAAGGGTTTGATTAGATAGCATACGCATAATGATCTGCGCTACTGCTTGATTACCGATGAGTTTCGAGGAAGTCATCAAGATGCCGTTTTGCTATTTCAAATACTTCACTTGGATCTAACGAAGCGTCTAATACTACGAATCGTTTGGGATCCTTTTCTATAAGGACATGGAACGCTTGCCTAATCTTTCTGTGAAATGCGATATCTTCTGCTTCAATGCGATCTCTACCTTTCATCCGATCTACGCGCTTTAGAGCTAACTCTGGGTCTAAATCCAAATAAAAGGTTAAATGAACAGGCACATGGAATGAAGCAAATGCACAGAGCTCTTCAATCTGTCTTTCTTCTTGGTGCCTACCAGCTGCTTGGTAGGCAATAGTAGAATCGTTAAAACGATCGCATAAAACAATTTTTTTCTGTTTTAAAGCAGGAAGAATCAATTCATTTACATGTTGAGAGCGATCTGCTAAAAAGAGAAATAACTCACAAGCGCAAGACATTTTATCTTGATGCCGATTCAATAAAATTTCTCGAATTAGCTGCCCGATTTCAGTACCACCTGGAGCACGGGTCTTAATTACATCTTGTCTACTATTTTTCAAGTATTGGTAGAGAGCATCGATAAGAGTTGTTTTACCTACACCCTCTCCTCCTTCAAAAGTAATTAGATGCCCTTTATGTTGCATCTATTTTGAAACCTCGCTGGCCGCCTCTTCAATATGTTCAATTTTTTGGATAGCTACTAGGTGATCTTGTCCATGTAAATTAACCAGGCGAACCCCTTGAGTAGAGCGTCCCATTACTCGTACATCTTGCATGTTAATGCGCAAGGTTTGACCTGTATTTGACATCATCACTACGCTATCTTGATCAGTAACAGATACAGCTCCAATTACAGGACCGTTACGATCACTTGTAATAATAGAGCGTACTCCCACTCCTCCACGGTTGGTTTGCCTAAAATCATTGACTTTGGAACGCTTTCCAAAACCTTTGGAGCAAACAACGAGCAGGTTTTGATCGCCAGAAACAGCCTCACAAGAAACAACAGCATCTTCTTTATTACGTAAAAGAGCGCCTCTAACTCCTCGTGCTACACGACCCATTGCACGTACCTGGGTTTGATCAAAACGAACAGCCATTCCATTTTTTGTAAATAGCATGATCTGCTCTCCTTCTTTTGTTAAACGAGCTGCAATTACTTCATCTCCTTCATCAATATTGATCGCATAAACCCCTTTACGGCGAGGAGAGCTAAAAGCGGTAAGCTCTGTTTTCTTTACAACCCCTTGCTTTGTTGCTAAAAAGATATAATGATCTTCTTCAAATTTCTTTACCTTTAAGACAGTAGCAATTTTTTCAGAAGGACGTATGTCTTCTAGAAGATTGACTAAGGGCTTTCCTTTAGACCTTCTTCCTGCTTCTGGAATTTCCCATGCCTTTAGCCAATAGCATCTGCCAAAGTTGGTAAAAATCAATAGATAGTCATGCGTAGAGGCAACATAGACATCTTTTAAAACATCATTTTCTTTTTTCATCTCCATGCCAATTACACCTTGACCTCCACGGCGTTGCTCGCGGAAGGTATCTATGGGCATGCGTTTGATATAGTCATCTTCTGAAATGGTAATAATCACTGGCAAATCAGGGATGAGATCTTCAATATTGAACTCCCCTTCTGCTGCAATAATTTTTGTTTTTCGATCGGAATTATGATGTTTTTTAAGCTCTGAAAGCTCTTCTTTAATAATTCCTCGCACCAGTGTTTCATTAGCTAATACAGCAAGAAAGTGAGAAATTTTATCCAGCAATTGGTTATATTCAGATTCAATTTTTTCTCTTTCTAAACCGGTTAATTGGTATAAACGCAATTCTAAAACAGCAGATGCTTGTCTTTCGCTTAACTCATAATCAGTCATTAATTGACGCTTAGCAGCTTCTTTACTGTCAGAGGAGCGAATCAATTTAACTATCGCATCTAAATTATCTAAGGCTTTCAGATAACCTTCTAAAAGGTGAGCACGAGCTTGTGCTTTTGCAAGCTCAAATCTGGTACGGCGACGAACAACGTCAATTCGGTGCTCAACCCAAGCAGCAATAAACTGCTTGATATTCATCGTTCTTGGTAGCCCTTTGTCAAGAGCTAACATGTTACAACCAAAAGTTACCTGTAAATCGGTAAATTTATACAACTGATTTATCGTAACATCGGGAATCTCAGCACGTTTGAGTTCTAAGACAATCCGCATTCCATCTTTATCTGACTCATCGCGTAAATCGCTAATCCCAGTAATGGTCTTCGAATTTACAAGATCAGCAATTTTTAGAATTAAATCTGATTTGCTTATATTATAAGGAATTTCATCGATAACAAGCTTTTGTTTGTCAGATTCACCATCTTCAATGTGAATGACTCCTCGTAGAGTAATTTTCCCACGACCTGTATGGTAAGCTTCTTTAATTCCTCGATAACCGCAAATGATTCCACCAGTCGGGAAATCCGGCGCAGGCATTACCGTCATAATTTCTTCAATTGTCGTTTGCGGTTCATCAATGACTAATAGAGTAGCTGTGATTAATTCAGCTAAATTATGCGGTGGAATATTAGTCGCCATTCCCACTGCAATTCCAGAAGATCCGTTAGCTAGTAGATTAGGAAACTTAGCAGGAAATACAGTCGGTTCTACTCTAGTTTCATCGTAGTTAGGAATTAGATCGACCGTGTCTTTATCCAAATCCTCCATTAAAGCTGTGGAAGCATGGGTAAGACGCGCTTCTGTATAACGCATAGCAGCTGGAGGATCACCATCTACTGAACCAAAATTTCCCTGCCCATCGATTAAACGATAGCGCATAGACCAACTCTGCGCCATACGAACAAGAGTGGGATAGATTACTTGTTCTCCATGAGGATGGTAATCCCCAGAGGTGTCCCCTGCAATTTTAGCACATTTACGATGTTTAGAAGTAGGGCTTAAAGATAACTGCCTCATTGCGTACAAAATACGTCTTTGAGAAGGCTTTAACCCATCGCGTACATCGGGAAGCGCCCTAGCAATAATCACCGACATCGAATAGCGAATATAGCTCTCTTTAACCTCTTCTTCAATATTGCGGGAAATAACAATTTCATCTTTAGTATAGGACATGGATGGTTAACTCTCCTTAGATATCCAAATTCTTAACTGATAGGGCATGTTGCTCAATAAACCTGCGTCTAGGAGGAACTTCTTCTCCCATAAGCATAGTAAATGTATGATCAGCTGCAATAGCATCGGGAAGTGTTACATGAAGAAGAGTGCGCTTTTGAGGATCCATTGTCGTATCACAAAGCTGATCTGCATTCATTTCCCCTAATCCTTTATACCGTTGGATTTCGATTCCTTTACGTCCATTCTGTCGTAAAAAATCAATTCCTTCTTTCAAAGTATACATAGGATGGTATTTGCCCTCTTCATCGATAATATCAAATAACTTACCGTCAGCAATAACATATTGATCAAGTGTAAAATTAAACTGTGAAAGGCGCGTCTTCAAAGAATCAATAGTCTTCTTTTCATATAGCTCTACAAAAGGCATTCCTTTGACACGAAATGTTTGCATTTCCACCGTTTGCTCTTCAATAGGGATAGAGGCTAGCGTTTCAGCATGTTTAGATCTTTGCAGAGTCTCATGTGATAGTTTTACTTCTACAAATTCCTCTTCTGAGTAAATCAACTTCTCTTCCTCTCCTAATTTTACCTGGAAACGAGGAAGTCTACCTGTTTCATCTTTAGCTTGTAAAAATTCACGAAAAGGAATGCTTTTTTTCTCAATAGAGAGGATAAATACCTCTACATCCCGAATGAGTTTTACCAAATCTTCAAGCAGCTCTTTAGATAGTGTATCGCTATGGCCTACTAACTGGATTTGAATATCGCCAAGACCTAGTTTTAACAGGTACTCATCCATATCTTTTTCACTGTGAATATATCGGCTCGTTTTTTTGCGTGTAACTTTAAATAAAGGAGGTTGTGCGATATACACAAAACCATTTTCGATTAAAGCTGGCATGTGGCGATAGAAAAAGGTTAGCAATAGAGTACGAATGTGAGAACCGTCAACATCAGCATCCGTCATAATGATAATCTTATGATAGCGCAATTTTTCCAGATTAAAATTACCTTGTCCAATTCCACAACCAAATGCTGCAATCATTGCACCTACTTCTTGATTCTGCAAAACTTTTTCCAAACGTGCTTTTTCCACATTAAGGATTTTTCCACGAATGGGAAGAATGGCTTGGAATCTACGATCGCGGCCTGTTTTTGCTGATCCTCCTGCTGAATCCCCTTCTACAATAAACAGTTCACAAAGCGCGGGATCTCTTTCTTGGCAATCGGTTAATTTTCCAGGCAGCCTTGCTGTATCTAATGCGCTTTTGCGCAGGGTTAATTCCCTTGCCCTTCGAGCAGCATCTCTAGCTTGAGCTGCAAGAATAGCTTTTTCTACAATCATGCGAGCAATGACTGGATTCTCTTCTAAAAATACCGCCAAGTGCTCCCCTGTAATCTGTTGCACAAGCGAGCCTACTTCATTGTTGCCTAGCTTTTGTTTGGTTTGTCCTTCAAATTGAGGATTGGGTACCTTTACAGATAAAACAGCAGTGAGCCCCTCTCTCATATCATCGCCCTGGACCGTCATCTTATCGCTTTTCAACAGATTATGAGTCTTAATATATTGGTTTAAAACACGTGTTAAAGCTGTAGAAAATCCACTAACATGTGTTCCTCCCATACGCGTTGATATATTATTTACATAGGAATACACATTCTCTGAATAGGTGGTATTCCATTGCATGGCAACTTCAAAGTCTACCATTCCATCTACACCCTCTTTTGATCCATAGATGTAAATCGGTTTTGGGAAAATAGGCGTTTTATTTTCATTCAAGTATTCTACAAAAGATTTAACTCCCCCTTCATAACAAAAAACCAGCTCTTGCGAATCTGCTTGTCTTTCATCACGAAAACGAATGGTTAACCCTTTGTTTAAAAAAGCTAACTCACGAAAGCGCTTTAATAGTAAATCATGGTCGAAGACCAATACGGTAAAAATGGTTGCATCAGGTTTAAAAGTGACCTTTGTACCGTGTTCTTTGCTCTCCCCTATCTGCTTGAGAGGGTGAACCACCTTGCCTTTGGAAAATTGAATGAAATAAACCTTGCCATTTTGACGCACCTCAACATCACATATCTCAGATAAAGCATTGACACAAGAAACCCCTACTCCATGAAGTCCACCTGAAACCTTATAGGTATTTTTATCAAACTTACCACCTGCATGCAAAATGGTCATAACTACTTCAATTGCAGAAACGTCCCGACCCTGTTTTTTTGATTCTTGAGCATGACGTCCAACAGGAATTCCTCTTCCATTATCTTGAACTGTTACGGAATTATCCTTATGAATGAAAATAGAAATTTCACTGCAATGACCAGCTAAAGCCTCATCAACGCTATTATCTACTACTTCGTAAACAAGCTGATGCAACCCATTGGTTTGTGTATCACCGACATACATGCTGGGACGCTCTCTTACCGCTTGCAATCCTTCTAGGACGGTAATGGAACTAGCATCATATTGTTCTTCTTTGGTCATTGTGGTCATACCTTATCTCAA
Source organism: Candidatus Rhabdochlamydia sp. T3358 (assembly GCF_901000775.1). Lineage (GTDB taxonomy): Bacteria > Chlamydiota > Chlamydiia > Chlamydiales > Rhabdochlamydiaceae > Rhabdochlamydia. The sequence goes on along the minus strand of NZ_CAAJGQ010000002.1, from coordinate 15,325 downwards.
TTATAGTTAACCGATACGAAAATGAATTGTTTTTATATCAATAGAGGGAAATTTTTTACGCAACATTTGCAGTAAACGTTTTTTTTCATGTTGGGCAAGTAAGCTATATAAAGTAGAATTACTAACCTTTACCATTAAAATCCCTTTTTCAAAGCCTATTGCTTGAGCCATAACAGCAAGATCCTTCCCGATAATTTCCTGCCATGCCGACAGAATTAAATCTGGCCGATCTTTTTGCATGGCAGCAATCCGCTCAAGCATTTTAGGCAAAAGGTTTACAAGCAACTTATTTGTTAAACGGCTATCTTTTCTCATCTAATCTTATAACGCTTGGACATTCATATAATCCTATAGTAGCAGACTATATTAGAGTCCTGGCAAAATGGCAATATCAAAAAAATAATGAACTTAAACCAATGGCTATTAAAAAATAAATAGACATGGATAAAAAATCATTTAGAGCTGTAACAATAGGCCCTGATGCTACAGCAGGATCTATTCCGATCCGCGCAAAAAATAAAGGAGAAAATACACCTAAAGCAGTACTTCCAATACAAGCCCCCATTAATCCTATACCAACCATAATTCCAACAGCCACAGGAGTAAACCCAGATCCAGAAACTCCTACAAAATCAAGCGCATATACAGAAACCCCACATAGCAATCCAAAAGTTGTACCAGCAGTTATTCCGATAAGCAATTCTTTTAAGATAGCTTCTGTACGATTGGTCACTGAAATTAATCCAATTGCCATACTTCTTACAAGGATTGTACTACATTGAATACCTATGTTACCAGACATACCTGTAATCAAAGGCACAAAAAACATCACAAAGGTTAAAATCCCTCCATCATATCTTTGAAAAGAGGACATTACCCCCACGTTGATTAAACCGGCACAGAGAGTTACAATTAGCCAAGGAGCTCGGGATAAAAATCTTTTTATAAAAGGTTCGTGTTCACTAAATTTTTCCGCAGTACCTGCCATATTTGCAATTGTTTCATCAGCAATATCGGCTATAGCATCAAGGACATCTTCATTAGTAATCACACCGACTAATCGATTATTGCTATCTACAACTGTTAAGGCAGTGCTTTTATATCTTTCAACAATTTCCACCACTTCTTCACGGGAGGCATCGGCTGTTACTTTGTGTAAAACAGGACGCATAACTTGTTTAAGCGGTAGATGCGGTGCATTTACAATCAAATTTCTTGCAGGGACATATCCCTGCAATACTCCCTCTTGATTAACAATAAAAATTTGCCTTGTTAAATCAATCCCTGGATTATCTCTAATATAAGATGCAGCTTCTTCTACTTTCACATCCATTGTAAAAGAAAAAAATTCATTTGTCATTAAACGTCCAGCCGTATTGCGCTGGTGTTTCTTAATCTCTCGAATCTTTGCAGCTTTTGCGGGTTCTAAGATTTCCATCACTCGTCTAAAACGCCTTTCAGGAATATCCTCTAAGATCTCGACCCCTTCATCAGGAGCCATTTCTTCTAAAACATTCTTTATTTCTTCATCGCTGATATGATGTAATACAGCAGATCTTGTGCTACTATCTGTATTAATCAAAAAAGCAATTTTGTCATTGCTATTGGATAAGTTCTCGTAAATCACAGGTCTGGCACGTGGGGGAAGTTCTGAAGCAGCATAAGCTAGGTCAATAGCAGAATGTTCTGCCACTATTTTTATAATATCATGAACAACAACTGTAGAGGTTTGTTTGTGAAAAGCAAGCTCAAGCTTTTTTCGTAGAACATCGTGTAAATGGGAAGTTTTAGATTCTGTTAAGCCATTAGAGTCTTTTTGCTCTTCGGTTAGCAAAACCATCTTATCTTTTTCAGAGGTAATTGACACAAGGTCACCTCCCTTTTAATTTAAAGAGTAAATAGAGGCTTTATTTATAAAGCGCGCAAAGAAAAATTTGTTTTAAACAAAAATGCAACAAATTCACGCAAAGTATACTTTGCAAACTAATATTTTTTCAATGAAAAAACATTCTTTTTCAAAAAAGATTCAAAAAAATACTACTATTGTTTTATGAAAATTCTATTTTTTATTTTGATTTAGAGTAGATGCTTCTTCTTTCTTCTTAAAATAATCCAGAAAACATGAGTCCCGGTTTGACCCGGGACTCACTTTTTTAGAACTTCAAATCTATGCTAGCAGCTGCTTGATGGATAAGAGAGTGATTTTTTCCTAAATCAAGCTCATAATACAAAGAAACAGCGGTTGTTTTATAACTAGCCACAACATTTGCCCCTACTGCCACTTGTTGATTGATTTTATGTTTTTGAAATCCTTTAACATCTAAATGCTTACCGGTATCATTTAAAGATACTTTATAATCAGCTTTGCCAATCGGAGTTTGCGCAATCCAACCTAAAAGCACTCCAGGGGAAAAACACAGGGAATTGCAGGTGAAGTTTCCTGTTGCTTCCATTGCAATTTTGCCTCGAAGTTCGTGAGATGTCAAAGCAGCTCTATGGAAATGGATAGGAGCAGATCTCTTCTCATTAACCGGCCTTTCAAAAACATGATAAATGTCTAAATCTACAAAAGGTCTTAAATAAATGTTTTGTGTTACAGCAAGATTGTAGCCAGCTTCCACGCGAGATGTTAAACCAACCCCGTGATGCTTGCTTTTTATTACATGATCAACTTTTGCAAATTTTAAATGACGTTTATTTCTAAAAGTATTTGTAGATGCAATAAGGGAAGCATTTGCGTAAAAGCAGTCTCCTACCCAACCACCATTTAAGCCTGCATAAAAACTAGCAATATGTGATGAGGCAGTGTTCTTACCCCATTTTAACAAAGAATCAGTATAGCCAATTCCAGCACCAATTACTATATTTTCGTTAGCAAAATGATTGCCTCCTAAAACAACTCCTCCCATATAAGATTTATAATTTTCTAGCCCACACCCATGTTTTTGATGAGCATAATGTCCAATAGGTTCAACCCAAATTGTAGAAATAGAATCAACACATCTATCATTGCGGCGCAAAGCGTTGGTAAAACTATTTGCTACATTAGAAGCATTGATATAACTCTCGTAGGTCATGCCCCCTAATTGAACAGGTGTCATCTGAGAATATACTTTTTCTAAATCCTTTGAGTTATCAATACTAAAAATATTTTTAATAACTTTAAAAGCATCGGTTCCTTCTTTAAACTGTGCCTGCTGCATAAGATTAGTCAAACTTCTAGAAAGATCTGACATGTTATCATCCATGGGCAATTGATACATGGTTTTTGTAACACATATTACAACCTCATCTGGCTTATACCCAACATCAAATAAAACAATATCCAAAGCTGTATTTTCTACGTTGTCAAAAGTCCCTTCTACTTTTTTTGCTTCTAAAATCGTATACTCTGTTCCTTTCTGGTAAATTCCAGGCTCAGGTAAAATACGTAAACGCCCTGCTAAAGAAGCTTTATCTCCCACTTTAACAACATCTGATTCCCCTTGTGCGTTTACTTCAATATCTAAACATCCTAATGGTCCTTGTTTAAAATCTTCCTCAATACGAAGTGTCCCTATGGAATTACCTGGAGCTACTCTACCTTGGTTTAATAGGTTAATAACAGAGCTATTACCGCTAAAAATACCTGCTTCTGTTACAAATACATCGGCTCCTATTGAACCATTTGCCTGTACTTTTCCTTCTCTGATCACTAGATTTGCAAATAAGTTAGAGTTATCACCTCTTAATTTCAATTCTCCCTTACCTGTTTTAACAATTGTTGGGTCGTTTTCTTTGTGGTGGGAAGAGGTAGATATAGAACCTGTAAAATCCCCTGACTCAATAACTGCATAACCTGACTTAGCACGTAGCACAACATGTCCATCGCCAGAAAGATCATTTATGTATATCAAGCTTCTGTCAACTGTTAACTCTGCATTAGCATGAATGGAAATATTATTTAAAATCTTCATAGGAGACTCTTTTAAAGACAAAGCATTTTCTTTAAACACATCTATTTTACTAAAGATCTCTTGAACATTTTTAATGCTTTGAAAAACCGGTTTTTCTTCTGTTCCAAAAGCCGGACTTACATGCACAATCCCTTCTTTAATAGATAAGTTTGCGTTATGCAAATTTCCATGAATAGCTAGTTTTCCTGGTCCCTCTTTAATCAGACGAGCTTGCTTTGACTTGCTAGAAATATTTCCTAAAACATTTATCGTTCTATCGCTTGCATGTATTATGCCAGACCCATCTAAAACCATATCGCGTTTTAAATCTAAGTGTGCAATATCTGGTGCAGCTTTTAGCGTTGCGTGTTTTAGGATAAGTCTTCCTTCTCCTAAATTAGCCTCGGATTCCAGTTGGAGTGTAGCTCCCGATACGTTGGTGTCTCCTTGGTAAGAATTAGGCCCTTTTAAACAAACTGTTCCTCTGCCCTCAATAGAAAGAGAGCTTATTGGTATTTGCTCGTTGCCAACTGATCCTGAAACTTCTACTATTTTTCCTTCATCGACAATCAGACGCACATCTCCAATAAGGGAATTCTCTATTCCTAAGGAGTCTGTAACATGCAGGGCTCCTCCTTTAAAAGAAATAAAGCCATGAGCTCCCAAGTTTTCAGGGCTATTAATAGAAATTTCTCCAGAAAAGATCCGAGTAATAGAATTACGATCTTTATTATTTCCCGTTAAGGTAAGTACTCCTTTACCTAATTTTGCCAAACCGCCTGCTCCAGAGAGAGCACCTTCATAAGTACCATTGAAATCCTGATCAAAAGCAATCCAATCTCCTTCTTTAAGAGCCACTATATATTCTTTAGGAGCGGTTGTGGTATTAACGACCAAAGAAGAAATTTTATTTCCCTCTCCGCTAAATATGATCCCTTTTTCAATAGGATAGGGCGTTTGCAACTTAGCTGTCCCTGTCCCTTGGATTTTAACAATACCAGAACCTGTGATCCTTTGATCTATTATTTGACCATCACTTGCTACTAAAACAAGCTCTGCATTATTTTTAACTGTTCCTTTGACAACTCCAACAGGCACAGAAAAAATTCCTTTTACAAGATTGACGTCTCCTTCAATGGAACCTATATTTTTAAAAGTACATGCATCCATTCTTTCAAGCATTTCTATTTTCAATAACTCTTGATGATGATCTGCAGTGTTTGCTAACTTAATTGTTTTATTACTTCCATCAAATGTCAGTGGCTTTTGAATAACAATTGTAGATTCAGCCGTTGCCGTATTTTCTTCAGAGCTTGCAAAATTCTTGTTAAACACGACCTCTAAAGGAGTTTTAACACGGCGATTATTAATGGATTCAAACGCCTGCACTACATTAGCGTCTATTGCTATTTGCTCAGAATGAGCGTTTATAGATGTCCATGCCATCCAAGAACAGCATGAAATTCCCAATAACTTAATAATAGAATTAGGTATTATTTTTATTTTTTTCACAAAATCTCCTTATGCATACAAAAGTAACTTTAGAATGCGTTTTGGCATTTTATTCTTTTTTTATTCAAGTACAGATAATTAATTAATATTAACTTTACGATGTTTATTTATTTTAATAATTAAAATATAATTTATTATTATTAATTTAAAAAAATAATTAATATTTTAAAATTATTGAACCTGCTATCCTTACCTCTTAAAAAATGAGGATAATTAGCTAAAAATTGGATCGGTTTTAAAATTAAAATAGGATTGCAAGGAAGGTCTAATTCACAAGAATCTTTCAAAGGTAAAGAGATCTATCGTTCTTCTCCTGGTTGAAATCCCGATAGCTCTAAGCTTAACTTACTTAATAACAAAATCTGTTATTACAATTAAAAAAAATAAACAAACTTACCTAAAACAAACTATTAGTTTATAATTCTTACCATGAATTATATTAATTGGTTCAAACATTCTATTTTTTCTTCTGAGACGGATCATTGTCGCTATGATCTCGATTTGCCAGAAGCTCCAGGAGAGGACTACAAGCTCAGACGTATTGCATTGGCAACAATTCCTTTTGTTGCTCTATATCGACCTGCTGGAACTGCCCTCTCTTTAGGAATGGGCTCTTGTCGTGTTATCAGCCATTTAAAGTTGACTTATTATGAAGAAAAAAAGGAGTGGAAAAATATTAGTAAAGAAGTTGCGCAAACAGCTCTTGCGATTGTTTCTTTAACTTCAAGCATTCTGAATATAAAGATGGGTCAATTACTTACAAGCTCTTTAGACACTGCACAAGGAACCTACTCCATTATCTACTACGCGGTACAAGAAAAGTACGATAAAGCTGCTGAAGAAGCTTTGCAGACGCTGGCAAGTGGGCTTTATGTAGCCTTTATCCTTACCGGCTCTTTAGAAATCATTCTTTTATCGGTGCTATTTCAAACAGCTCTTCAGCTTTATCAAATGAAAGAGGAAATTTCCAAGCAGCATTATATAGAAGCAGCCGCCAAACTAGGAATGGCAGCCATGCGCCTTAATCAAGCTAATAACTACAGAGGTTTGATTCAAAAAAGAAATGCGTTATTTGCACTACAAAAACACCAAAGCCTTATCAGCCAAGCACTGAAGGGCAGATCTGCTAGACATCTACTCCACCATAACTTAATCGACCTAAACGGGAAAATTGATGAAAATAAGGTAAGCCTATCTAACCAAGAAAAAGAGTACGATTTTGGAAGTCATTTTCACGGATACGGAAAAGGCTTGGTCAAAGGAGCAAATCTTGCCTTTAGAACAGTAGTGATTGATGGCAAAGAGCTAACTGAATGTGAGTTTAAAGTGAATCACGTTTTTCGAGAAAAACTACAAGAAACTATTAATCAGCTTCAGATGCTCAACTCTTCAGAGATTTGCGATATTTTGCAACTCACGGGCTCTCATGCACAATCTCTTTATATCGAAGAACATAAAGAATCTAATAACTACGATCCTTATAAGGAAATATATCAAATTATAGTTTCAGGACTAGGTGAAATTCATATAGGAGCATCTCGGGATTATCCCAATCTATTCGATCGAGTCGTAGTTTTAATGGATCGGGAAAAAAACCTCTTTGATCTGTATGAACTTTTGTCTCTAGCTGATCTTGATACAGCAATTACTTCTTCCTTAAAAGAAGACCTAGATCGCTTAAAAACGGGACATTTATTCCGAATATTTTTTCCAAAAGAGGCTACTACTTTTGAGAGGAGCGAAGCTTTTTTTACTCTTCCTACACGAGAATTACTTGATAAAATGATTGAGAAGTCCCCTGAGATGAGAGAGATATATAATAAATATTTTCATCAAATACAAGAAACTGAAATTCTACCTGGAAGAATCCGCTACAAGATCAAAGGACTTTCTGATGAAATCCAAAAATCAGGAGGGTGTCATCTTACCGCTGCAGTTACAGGCGCCTATACAAATCAGCAAAGTTTGTATCAACGAGCCGCTTCGATGCTCTCAATGGGTATGTTATCTCAAGAAATAAAAGCTAAGCTTCAAATTAATAAAACAGGTGGTCCTGGTTGGGATTACTGCTCAGGCGGCGCTGATAGCATCTACACACAGATGCTTACGATAAAAGATGCGGTTTCTGAAAGCTTTAATACAAACCACTTAGACTATCAGAGCAAAGTGCGCGTCTTGATTTCTCTTGATGCTTTAGAAACCGGGACATATCAACATCTTAAAAACAGTTTTGGAAGTAGATTAGTCAATCATGAATCAATGTTAGGACAGCCTGAAGGGACCTATCTTAATCGCCCTAACATTTTAGAATTTACAAAGACAATCCAGCAAAAACGCTTTGATGAGAATAATTGGAGTGGTCATGAAATCATGTTAAAAGAAAGGATCGACCCTTCCTATTTTAAGGGGTTTTTAGTCAGTGATGAGGAAACTCGTAATGGATTATTAAACCATTTACGAACATGCAACCTCGTACAAAAAGATTCGTTGAATAGAGAAACCATCCAGGGTCACCTTGTCCAAGACTTCATTCGAGTAAGCCCCCTTAAGGCAGAGCCAGATTTCATTAAAGCTTCACGTCTTTAAATCCCTTTTACAGATAAACTTTTTTTCAATAAAAAATTTAATAAAAATTTAAGGATTTTCTTAAAGGTTCTTAAACTAGCATTTTAATGAAGATTGTTTTAAAATCATCAATCAACTGATAACCCTAAGAGATTCCTTTTTATGTCTTATTCCAAAAAAATCCGCGACCCCAAAAAGATTCGTAATATTGCGATTATCGCTCACATTGATCATGGTAAAACAACTCTATTAGATAGCCTACTTAAACAATCCAATATCTTTCGCGAAAACGAAGCTACTACTGAAAGAATGATGGATAATTACGATCAGGAAAAAGAAAGAGGAATTACCATCTTTGCCAAGCATACCAGTATTGAATTTGATGAATTTAAAATTAATATTATAGACACTCCTGGCCATGCTGATTTTTCAGGCGAAGTAGAGCGCGTTTTAGGTATGGTCAATTCCGTTCTTCTTCTGATAGATGCTCAAGAAGGTCCCATGCCTCAAACTCGTTTTGTGCTTGCTCAAGCGTTAAAAATTGGCTTAAAGCCTATTGTTGTGCTTAATAAAATTGATCGCCCACATGCAAATCCAGATCGAGCTTTAGACCTTACTTTTGATTTATTTGTTGAATTAGGCGCCAACGATCAGCAGCTTGAATTTCCTATCTGCTACGCATCTGGATTATCTGGCTTTGCTACACGTGAACCAAATGACCCACGTGTAAACATGCGACCTTTATTTGAAATGATTATCGAGAATGTCTCCCCTCCTCCAGGTAGCCTAGAACTACCTTTCCTCATGCAAGCTAGTACGTTGAGCTATGATGATTTTGTAGGTCGTCAGGCTTGTGGTCGTATTCTCGAAGGAAAAATCACTAAAGGACAAACCATTAGCAAAGTAGATATGAATGGGCACACCTCTTCACATAAAGTAACTCGTATTGAGGGATATCACGGATTAAAAAAGGTAGAAGTTGATGAAGCTGGTGTAGGAGATATCGTTTGCATTTCAGGAATTGCTGAGATTACTATTGGTGACACTCTATGCGATCCTTCCCACATTGTACAACTCCCCCCCATTATACTTGCAGAACCTACATTATCTGTTGAATTAATGGTTAATAATTCCCCTTTTGTAGGTAAAGATGGCAAACATATAACAATGAATAAAATAAGAGAGCGACTAGCCCAAGAAAAGCTAGCTAACATCTCTTTGAAAATTGAGGATCATTTTCGAGATGATGCTGTTCGGGTTTGTGGTAGAGGAGAACTGCATTTAGCGGTTTTAATCGAAGCTATGCGTAGGGAAGGTTATGAATTTACCATTTGTAAACCTCAGGTTATCTTAAAAGAAGTGGAAGGAGCTCAACATGAACCGTTTGAAAGCGTTCATATTGAAGTGCCTCAGGAATTTTCAGGTAGTGTGATTGAAGAGCTTTCTCGTCGCAAAGCTGAAATGCGCTCCTTAAGTACAAATGAACATGATATTACTAGCTTGGAATTCCTAGTCCCTACTCGCGGTTTAATGGGATACCGCAATGATTTTCTAACTATGACCAAAGGCTTAGGTATTTTAACTTCGGTCTTTGACAGCTACGCTCCATGGAAAGGACCCATTGAGGGCAGACCAAAAGGTGTTCTTATTTCAAATGGACCGGGCAAAGTTACAGGATATGCTAGTTTTAGCATACAAAACAGAGGGACTCTATTTGTAGCTCCTGGGGATGATGTCTATGAAGGGATGATTGTAGGAGAGAACAATAGAGATAATGATCTGGTAGTAAATATTGTACGCGGAAAACAGCTTACGAATGTGAGAGCTTCGGGAACCGATGAAAACATTATTCTGGCTCCACCGCGTAAATTTACCTTAGAACAAGCTATTGATTTTATTGAAAATGATGAGTTAATCGAAACCACTCCTCATTTTATTAGATTGCGCAAAAAACACCTCTCAGAAAACGAGCGCAAACGCTCTTAAAAATCCTTTTAGCGCCTTAAAAAAAATTAAGGCGCTTTTCTTTTTTTCTCGAAAATGTTTATATGCTTTAAAGCAGCTTATAAGTTGGTTTTATCATGTTAAGAGAAAAAAATCCCCCTTCAAGGTTTGAAATTTGGAAGATGTTTGATAAAATCTCTCCTACATATGACATGGTAAACCGGGTTATGACTTTTGGGCTAGATTGCTTATGGCGGAAAAAAATGGCCGCATTTTTACCAGAAAAAAAAGCATTGACCCTGCTGGATTGCGCAACAGGAACTGCGGATCAATTATTAGCTTTCATGCGCTATTCTAAAAAAATCACTTCTGCTACAGGGATCGATCTATCTCAAGAAATGTTGCAAATAGCAAATCAGAAAATCAAAAAAAAAGGTTTTGATTCCTGTATTTCTCTACAAGAAGCTAGTTTACTAGATCTTCCCTTTGAAAATAGTTGTTTTGATTGTATCTCCATTTCTTTTGGTATTCGAAACGTCGTAGATGTTAATAAAGCACTTCAAGAGTGTTTTCGTGTATTAAAGCCACAAGGTAGACTTTTAATTCTAGAAGGAGCAGTTCCTAACAATCGATTATTAAAAGCAGGGCATCATTTTTATCTACGTTATCTTTTACCCTTTCTAGGAGGAGTGATCTCCGGGCAACCTCAAGCCTACCGGTATCTAAACGATACAATTTCTAGTTTCCCTTGCGGGGAAAAATTTTGCGCCTATTTAAAAGATGTGGGGTTTACATCGGTAAAAGCTACTTCTTTTACAGGTGGCGCTGTTTGTATTTACCAAGGAGATCGGATTACATGAAAACTTTTTTTGTAAATAACACGCCTTTTTCCTACGATTCTTATTTTATTGATTTCTCCTATCTTTCCCCTATTTCCTGGCTGGCTTCTCAGGACATCTACCCTAAAGTCTATTGGAAAGATAAACACACTCAGACAACTCACATGGCACTAGGCTCTCTTCTGTGTTACTCTGACATCCCTCATATAGAGCAAACAGAAGATATAGATCTTCGCTTCTTTGGAGGTATCCATTTTCCTGAATCTGCTTGGGAGAAAGACCTTCCCAGTACTTTGTTCTTTTTGCCGCGCTTTGAAGTTGTCCAAACTGATGATAAAATTACACTGATTGCACACTTTATCAATCAAAACTCCGATCCGCTGATTTTTAGAGATCTCAAACCAGAGACTCCTATAGGGCAGATTACTCCTTGTGTTAAGGTTTCTCATTTGCCCAGTTGGGCTGAGTGGGAAAAAAATGTCGAACATGTACTTTCTATCAAAGCCCTTGAAAAAATTGTACTTGCACGTCAAACACAATTTACAACTACCCCTGCTTGGCCTTTGTTACAAGCTCTTGAAAAAAAAGCAGAAACAGCAACTTGCTTTGCCTTTGAATTTTCCAAAGGCTCTACTTTTTTAGGAGCTACTCCAGAAACCTTGTTCCACAGAAAAAAAAATGTGGTTTTTAGTGAAGCTATTGCAGGAACAAGGCCGCGTGGAACAAATGAAGATGAGCTAGCTTGTGAACTTAGGTCTTCTGCCAAAGACAATCGAGAATTTAACTTTGTGAAAAACTTTATCGAAAAGGCTCTTTTACCTCTATCTAGTCAGTTAAACTGGCAAGAGGATCAAATCCTGCGTACAACTTCTGTGCAACACCTATACAATAAAGTAATTGCTACTTTAACTTCTGATTGTACGGATCAAAAGATATTAGCAGCTCTTCATCCTACACCAGCTGTATGTGGAACACCTACACAAGAAGCCCTTAAACTCTTAAAGTCCTTAGAGCCCTTTCAGCGCGGCTGGTATAGCGGAGCTATTGGATGGTTGGGAACTAAAGGAGCTGATATAGCTGTTGGAATACGATCAGCGCTTGTAACTAACTCTTGTTTAAAAATATTTGCTGGAGCTGGAATTGTTCAAGGAAGCAACCCTTTAAAAGAATGGGAAGAGTTAGAAGCCAAAACAGCTGCTTTTTGTAGGATACTTTCATGAAATCAATCGCTGAAAATAACTATTATTTTAGTTACCAACTCATAGATCAGCTCATTAAACAAGGAGTACAGGATTTTTTTCTAGCTCCAGGTTCTAGATCAACTCCGCTTGTTTTAGCTATTGCCAATCACTTCGAAGCACGCAGTCATATTCATTTCGATGAGAGAGGATTAGCCTTTTATGCATTAGGGTGTGCCAAAGCTAGTAAAAAGCCTGTTGCACTCCTAGTTACTTCTGGTACAGCAGTTGGTAACCTTCTGCCCGCAGTGATGGAAGCAAAGCACGACTTTGTTCCTCTTATTTTATTAACAGCAGATCGCCCTCCTGAATTACGTGATTGCGGTGCTAACCAAAGTTGTAATCAGGTTAACATTTTTGGATCTTATGTGAATTGGCAAATAGATCTTCCCTGTGCTGATGAACTCTCTTCTATAAAGTCTCTTTCTACAACAGTTGCTCAAGCAGTTTATTACGCTCAAGGGCCAGTTCATCTTAATTGTATGTTTCGAGAACCTCTTTCTTCTGAACACAAATCACTAGAAACACTTCCTTCTATATATTACACACGCGCTTGTCTAATCCCCAGCTGCTCAATCATTGAACAATATGCATCTCACTTAAAAGAGCATACAAATGGAGTGATCATCGCAACTGCAACAAGTCCTGTAGATCCTGTAGTTGCTCTAGCAGAGAAATTAAACTGGCCTATTTTTCCTGATATTCTTTCCCCTTTAAGAGCTCTCAACCATCCTTTGATCATCTCTCATTTTGATCTGATCTTAAAAACGCATCCCTGCTCTTTTGAAGCAGTTATTCAAATTGGTGAGCGCTTTGTTTCCAAGATCCTTTTACAAACATTGGAAAAAACCCCTCCTAAATTCTATCTGCAAGTCTTAGAAGGCCCTCATCGTTTTGATCCAGCTCACATTATCAATCATCGCATTCAATCAGACATCTCTTCTTTTTGCCAAATGCTATGTCTTAAGCTTGATATCCCTAAAGACACCCCTCATCTCAGCTTTTGGCAGACAAGACAAATGCATACCTCAAAAAAGCTATCCGATTATTTTCTTAAGCAAACAATCCTCTCGGAGCCTGCAATAGCTCATCTTCTTCAACAAAAAAATTCCGCTCTTTTTCTAGGAAATAGTATGCCGATCCGGGATGCTAACTGCTACCTTCCCCTAGTTTCAGGACCTGCTTTTGCTAACCGCGGACTCTCTGGAATTGATGGTAATATTGCCACCGCCTGCGGCATAGCAATAGGTACGCAAAAACATACCCTTGCGCTCCTTGGAGATTTGAGTTTTTTGCACGACTTAAATTCGCTAGCTTTAGTTGCCAAGTCGCCCTATCCATGCACCTTGATTGTGATCAACAACCAAGGTGGAGGTATTTTTTCCTTTCTTCCTCTTGATCAACCAAAAACAATCAAAGAAACTTTTTTTGCTACAGCGCATGAAATCTCTTTTTCCTCAGCAGCAAAACTTTTTTCTCTTGCCTATTATGCTCCTCAAGATCTCACCTCTTTAAAAAAAATTTTACAACAAGACCCTCATTCCTGCGTCATTGAACTTGCAACCAATCGAGAAAAAAACCTTTTAGATCATAGGCAAATCGAAAATCTGCTTTCAGAAATGTTTTCTTCCCTAAAACAGACAGAAAATACCATTTCTCTTTAGCTCTTTTCTAAAGGAACTTTTTTTGCCTTATGTATTCTAAATACACCTTTTGTTTTTCCTTCAAAAGAAGCATCCACATATTCATAGGGAGAGCAGCTTCCCTTTGATTCAAGTGTGAATTTTTCAGAGCTAAGATTACCTTGTGTATTACAAGTAAAAAGCTCAAGGCCTAATTCTCTTGCGCGGGTTTCTGCTAGTTCGTTTAACAGCTCTTCATAATCACAAGGGCTAGGATAGATTCTTTCTTGAAAAAGCACTAGTTGATCATCCTTGAACAAAAGACGGAAAATACAACGAGCCAAAATTTTTCCAGTTAGGGGATCTTTAATACAAAGAATCCGGTTTTTACCATCTAAAACATAAGCCATAAGACATACATTGAAAGAAGGATCCTCATCAATTCTTTGACAACTCCCCAAAACTTCTGTTCCTGAAAGAAAAAGATCTTGCCAATCATCAGAATCGACCACAAGAACGCTCTTCTTCTTTTGTAATCCCATATTTCTTAATATATTCAGAAGTTCCCGATCCATCTTGCTGAGCAGCCAATTTGGCTATTTCCATGCGAGATTTTTGTTTTATGATACTATAGTTCTCAATGAAAAAAGAAGTTCCATTCCCATCCTGCTGAGCAGCAAACTTTGCAATTTTAATGAGAGCTTCCTGTGTTATAATATCATAGTTTTTAATGTATTCAGGGGTTCCTCTCCATTCTGCTGAGCTGCAAACTTTGCAACTTCTACCCGATCTTCTTCTTTTATAATCCCATAATTTTCAATCTCTTCAGAAATGCGTTTTCCATCTCTCTGAGCAACAAGCTTTGCAAGCTCAAAAAGAATTCTTTGGTCTGTAGTGTTAATATGCTGAAGGGCTTCTGTTCCAAAGAGCTGAATAAACTTTTGCGCAGCAAATTTTGCAGTATTAATGCCTTCCAAAGGCATTGCAAAATAAATGGTTTTTTTATTTTTTATGAAGCGATTCCTAATTGATCTAGAGAAATAAGCCAAACCTAAAGAACAAATAACAGCAGCACTCCCTAAAAAAATATGCCCAGAACGCTCTAAAAGAGAGAGGGCTCGTTGCTTTTCTGAAATTACTTGATATCGAGGTCCATCATAATTATCATTTACGATCCTACCTCTTGCATTAAAATGTTTATCTTCATTTTCAGAAACTTCAGAATCGCTCCATCGATTACTAAGTCTAATGTCTTCCATAGATTGGATAATCTTAAACGTAGGCATTTTTCTAATTCCATTAAAATATAATTTAATATTTTATTTATACTTAATTAAAAGTAATATCATATAAACCCAGGGCGATTTAACTAAAAATTTTTGATAGCAGATTAGGTAATATGGCATAGTAAAGACCTCAAATTTAAGGAGGTTCTATGTCACGCCGCAAGCCAATTGATTCCAAAATTCTGGAAGCCAGTAAGGAATTTAATGCCGAGGTCTTCGCAGAGACAGTTAAGGGTGATATTGCAACCATTTTTTAGACACTTAGAACATAAATTTTTCTATCTTCATTCGTATCGTCTCCGCGAGCTATGCAGGGCTCGCTTGCGATATCTTCATTAAAACTTTTCTTTTTATATCACTCTCTCAGCTGTACAATTCCATGCA